>JAUWIB010000141.1 GCA_030605565.1 bacterium | reverse complement strand
GCCTGAAGCTGCAAATCCACCTCTCGAACAAACCAGGGCTCCTCGATTCCGAGGATGCGGGCATAAAGATCTTTATCTCTCATGTCAGATAGAATACTCTATCTGGAACGTTTTACCCACACAAAATCCCGAAGCGCCAGAAAAGTAACATGTCCCTAGTATACAAGATGTGTTCCATTCGGTTGATAGACAATGAACGAAATATCTCCTGTGCGTCGGGAGACAGCAACCTCTTAAACTGAGCGCTCATCCACGCAGTAGTGCCACGTTTTCCGTCTTTATCCGTCATTGAATAGAAGTCCGACCAGGGCATGTTCCAACACGGCAACCGAAAAGACCACGGTACATTGTGGCCTGCTGCAAAGTACTCCATCGCCCGCATAGCTCCAGCACTGTCGACGATGGTCACGTCGTGCTCTCTTTCAAGCCCGGCACGATTCTCGAAGCTCATATGTTTTGTTACAAGTATGTCAGCATCCTCAGAACGAGCCTGTTTCGCCAGCGTTGCTATAGTCGATTTATCGCTATTTCCTTTCGCCGGGCTTGCTTCTTCAGCGGTTCCCGTAGATAATTCAGGCTCTGGCATAAGTGCATCTATTTCAATTTTCAACCGACGTTCTCGTAAATCGGCGAAGTATCGATTTAGCAATCCGCCAGCATTCCGGATGTCTCGAGACTCTGGGTCTCCGACCCCCATTTCATCAATTGCAACTCGCAGAGTACCAGAGCAAGTCATTGAATGAGTGATCTCTGGCCAGATTCTGCCTGCGAAATATGGCATTATGTGTGTCTCACCATCCCCCATATCCACCCTACACTATCCCCAAACAGTCTACCGACGGTGTAGCGGCGGGTGAAGGTGGAAGCTTCTGTAATGCCTTCGCCGGTCGTGCCGGCATAGGCAGTTTTCAGTAGGGCGTCCAGAGTTTCCAGCGCCGTGGGCACCCTCGAACATTGCCTGTCTTGTCCTGTATTTGCCACTCTTGCAGAACTCCTTTGGATAAGTGTGCTGCGTCGCGTCCCAATGTCGTTCGTACTTCAGGGTGGTACTATACGGAATTGGGCTCTTTTGTCAAGTATTAGTGTCGTGTGTGTCGTTGTATCCTCCGCCCCAAACAAGAGCGCAGGGTCTCACCCGCCTGTGGCGAGAAGGACCCAGCGCAACGTCGTAAGGTTTGAGGCGGCCAGGCGACGCTCGCCCCTCGAATGCGCTCGGGGTGACATGGTGGAGACTGGATTCTGGCCTGCGCCAGAATGACATCCACGTGGCGCACGAGGACGTACACCACGCACAGTAAAGAGAAGATGGATTCCCGCGTTCGCGGGAATGACAGAGGGGCGCGGGAATGACAGAGGGGCCCTTCGACTCCGCTCAGGGTGAGGTTAACACAGTAGGTCAGCGGGGATGTCAGGAGCACCAAGGGCTCCTGACCTACAAGACTCCTATGATTGCCGCAGTTGACGGAGGCGTGCGACGATCACTTCGGCGATTGCCTCAAGCATCATGCGGTCCTGATCGGTGAAGAAGGCGGGTTGGTTGCTGTCGATATCGATCTCGCCGAAGCATTGATCGCCATCCATGAGAGGAACTACTATTTCCGAACGTGTGGACAGGGAGCAGGCAAGGAAGCGGGGGTCGGATTGTACGTCGTCGACCGTGACAGTTTTCTTCCGGGTGGCAGCGGCGCCGCAGATACCACGATTGAGTTCGATCCGGGTGTATTCGGTGGCGGGACCAAGGTATGGACCCACCTCCAGGTGATCGGAGCGCATCATGTAAAACCCGGTCCAGTTGTAACCATCGGAGAAACGATCGATGAACTCTACCGTCGTTTGAAGCAGTGCGGTTTCAGAACCGACCGATGAAACAGCCGCCTTGACTGTCTCAACGAGTCGTTCGCGATCAGGCTCCATCACAGCCGATCCCTGATCGCTCTGAGGTTCTCCATCGGCACTTCCGACCGAATGGCGCAACCGGGTCCGATAATCAGCCGCGAGGGATCGTTCTCATCTTTGATCTTGTCGATCTGATAGGTGATTTCGTCGGGATTGCTCTTCTCAAGCCAGCCGAACTGATCGACGCCACCCACCAATGTCTGAGCAGGAAACTGGTTGTAAGCCTTGTCGAGGGGAATATTGGTCGGATCGTTGCTGTCCCAGTTGAGCATCTGACAGTGATAGTCGATCTTCGACAATTGCTGCAAATAGTTGTTGGAGTCACAAACGTGGAGCAGGTTGATGGCATCATCCTCGGCTGCTTCGATTACCTTGAGATCGTAGGGAACACCAAACCGCTCATACTCCTCCCAGGTCAACATGTCACTCGACGCCCACTGGCAGGTAGCGTAGAACAGGCCGTCGGCGCCGGCGTTACGCAGTTCGGATGCATAGGCGGTAAAGGTCTGGCAGATCGAAGCCAGCGCCGGCTCCACTTGGTCGGGGTGGCTACGGAGATGGTCGACCAGCGTCCGGCGATCTTCGACCATCCGCCCGGCCACCGATAAGGGTGTGAAAACAGTCATCAGGATCGGCAGGTCCTTACCGATCGCCTTGCGGATACCAGCCACCACCTTAAGATGTTCAGCCAGCGGCGGGCTGGATGGCTGAAGCGGCTGAATCTTCGCCCAGTCATCGACAGAAGTGACGGGGAAGCGCTTCTTGATGTGCTTGGTGTGTTCATGGTGCGAATACGCAAGCTCCTGGCCCCATCCCTGAACATGATAATCAGCACGTGGGTTCAGCTTCATGAAGTCCCAGTCAAACATCTTCTGAAAACCGACCATAGCCTCAATGGTACCCTCGGCATGATGCTCCATGTGGAAGAAGTGACGCCAGAAAGAGGCGGCATAGCGGTCAGGTGTTTCCCCCGCCATAATCATCAGGCAACGTTCACGGTGACTGTACTTTTCCATATTCGGTTCCTTCTGGGCGGTTATGATCTCCTCAGTATCGCGACGACTATGTCCAGTCTGGTTCAAAAAGGACAACAAGGGTTCTCCCCGGTTGGTTCAGTGAATATAAGCGGCTGTCACCCGGTCGGTCAACGCTGTTTATTGGTTGAGCAGATTCGGAGCGAACCTTCAGTGATTCAGGCAATTGCCGAAAAACATAATGATGTAGTCTATCGAACGGTTGCTAAACAGGAGTCAGTGTATGCCTACCAAGATTCTCGTCATCGATGATGAAGAATCAATGTGCAATTTCATGGAGATCATGCTGGCCAAGGAAGGTTACAAGGTCGACACCGTTGTTTCGGGGTGCGACGGCGTTTCACTTCTGAAAGAGAAGAACTACGACCTGGTGATCGCCGACCTGAACATGCCCGAGATGTCCGGCATCGAAGTCCTCAA
The DNA here is from genome assembly GCA_030605565.1 of bacterium. Taxonomy (GTDB): domain Bacteria; phylum Zixibacteria; class MSB-5A5; order GN15; family FEB-12; genus JAJRTA01. The sequence goes on along the minus strand of JAUWIB010000141.1, from coordinate 9,537 downwards.
GCAAATACGATCCTTCAAGAGAGAACAGGACTTGGTAGTCATGACCGCCTATGCTTCAGTCGAGACGGCTATCGAAGCGATGAAGCAGGGGGCCGCGGACTATATCACCAAGCCGTTCAAGGTCGATGAAATCAAGCTGGCGATCGAGAAAATCATCAACCGCCGACAACTCCAACTGGAGAACGAAACCCTGAAGAAGCAGCTTCAGGGGGACAATTCGTTCGACAACTTCATCGGCGCCTCAGAGATAGTGGCCAAACTTAAAAAGCTGGCCAGCCGGATTGCCTCGTCCGATTCCACCGTGCTGGTTCGCGGCGAATCCGGCACCGGCAAAGATTTGATTGCTAAAGCGATTCACCACCACTCACCACGTTGCGGCGGCCCTTTCATAACAATCAACTGCGCCGCCTTGCCGGAACAACTGCTCGAGTCGGAACTGTTCGGTCACAAGAAAGGCTCTTTTACAGGCGCTATCAGGGACAAAGAGGGTTTGTTCAAGGCGGCCGACAGCGGCACCTTTTTCCTCGACGAGGTCGGCAACACCTCGCTGGCAATCCAGGTGAAACTCCTGCGAGTGTTGGAGGACAAGACTATCATGCCGGTGGGCGATACCAAAGCGATTGAGGTTGACGTTCGCCTTATCGCCGCCACCAATTCCGACCTGGAAGAAGAGGTCAATGCGGGGCGATTCCGCGCTGATCTGTTCTACCGGCTGAATGTTATCCCCCTGCATATCCCACCCCTCCGCGAGAGAAACGAGGATATCAAGCTGCTGACCGACTACTTCATCAACAAATACTGCGGCAAACTGAATACTGCTCCCAAAAGCATCACGCCCGAGGCAACTGAACTGTTGATGAGTTACCATTGGCCCGGCAATGTAAGGGAGTTGGAGAACACCATAGAGCGCGCCGTGCTCTTGAATCGGATTGATACCATTGGAGCTACCGATCTCGGCGAGAACATCCGCAACACTCCTCCGGTTGGCGTGGTCCAGGAAGCTCAGCCGGCCACACCGACGCTGGAATCAATCGAGAAAGCCTACATCCACTATATCATGAGCCAGACTGACGGCAAAAAAGCCAAGGCCGCCAGGATCCTGGGAATCGACACCTCGACTTTGTACCGGAAACTTGACCGGTATGATCTCAAAAAAACGTCCGAACCAGGCGCCGACAAACCCAGGAAACACAGCGAGACAAAATAGTGAGAATTTTACCCAGCAACAGGGAACGCGATTTGCCATTAATTCCCGGCACCAAGGGGACTCTTTCCAAATGAGGACGGCATGAAGAGATTGAAGAACCGTTCATCCGGGTTTACGCTGATAGAGTTAATGATCGTAGTGGTTATCGTCGGGATTTTGACGGCGCTGGCTATCCCTCGCTATATGTCGGCTTCCACCAAGACCAAACAATCCGAAGCCAAGTCGATCCTCAAGCAGATTTACGTCAACGAACGTACCTATCGTCAGCAGGAAGGCAACAATTCGTACCATATTCCGGGCGGTCCGGCCTCAGCAGCCACGCCCGATGCCCTTAAAGCCATCTGGATTGAAATCGTATCGACGGCCAAGTACACCTATACGGTTACGGCCGTTGGCGATGGTTTCCTTGCTACCGCCCAGGGGAACATTGATGATGACGCGGCGCTGGATACCTGGACGATTGACGATGACGGCATGCTCACCTGTACCTGCAATGATGTCGACGAAACGGTTCCGTAGGTCCGTAGGTCGGAACCCCCTTGTGGGTTCCGACTCTCAAATTACTCACCAGAGTTCTGTGTCGGGAGCCCTGAGTTCTTAACATGTTGTCGGAACCTCGCCCTTCGACTCCGCTCAGGACGACCCCCTTTGGGGCAGGGGTTCCAACCTACGAAGCTTTCCGTTTGGGCGAAGCCAAATCTTGTAGGTCGAAACCCCTGACCCATAGGGTCGCCACAGGCGGGTTTCGACATTCCGTATACCATCCTGAGTTCGACGGAGATTAAGAAAGGTGAAGAATCGGCTTTGCCGATGTCGAAACCGCAGGGGTTTCGACCTACGGTACTACAGTACTATCCGCCCGATGATTCTCAGATCAAACCATTGCAGAATGCCAGGTTTATCGCAAGGCGCAATGACCCAGCCGGGTCGACTCGGAGCAAAAACAGCCAAAACTATAGGTGCTCGACCACACCAATTCTCGCTACCGGTCGTCAAGTGCGGTCCGAAAGGACTTACAGGCTGTGCAAAGATTCCACGCCGGTTGCGCACGCTGGTTGCAAATATCAGGGCAGAAATTGAAAGGCAACCAAACCAAGAACCTTTTTTGAAGAACCCCAAGGAGGACGCAATGTTCAAACGCTTTCACGGTCGCAAAGGTTTTACCCTGATTGAGTTGATGATCGTTGTCGTGATCATCGGCATCCTGGCCGCCCTGGCTATTCCGCGTTTCATGCAGGCTACCACCAAGTCCAAGCAGTCTGAGGCCAAGCAGCTTCTCAAGCAGATCTACACCATGCAGCGCGCCTATCGTCAGGAGCAAGGCACTTATGCCCACGGTGGTGAGGTTGTTACCGCCGGAGGGCGTTTTGACCTTATCGGTGTCGAGATTCAGGCCGAAGCCAAATACACCTACACCATGGCGGCTGACGCCAACACCTTCTCCTGCACCGCTACTGCCAACCTCGATGACGACCCGGCCTTCGACAGTTGGACTATAAATCAGGATGGCGCACTCGTCTGCGACATTGATGATGTCGTGGCAATTTAGTTGAGCCTCTTAGACGCTGCGACATTCCACGAAAAGCAAAGCGCCCCTTCGGGGGCGCTTTTTTTTTGTGAAGATCACCGGGCAGATGTAGACATCTGCCGCCCACTAGAATCACACTTAAGTCAGGTCAGGATCCTTGTGATCCTGACGGAAACTCACCCAGAATTTTCCCCCAAACCTCACCCTGAACTTCTCCCCAAACGTCACCCTGAGCGGAGTCGAAGGGCGGCGCACCTTGTGGGCAGAGACTGGATATTGGCTTTCGTCAGTATGACGACAATAGAGAAGATGGATTCCCGCCTGCGCGGGAATGACAGTGGTAGGTCTTGTAGGTCAGGAGCCCTGTGCTCCTGACGCCGAGGCTGAGACTGAGACCCTGTGCATCCTTCGACTCCGCTCAGGATGAGGTCTGAGGTATACCTTGAGTTTCGACAGTCAGGAGCCTAGTGGAACCTGACCTACTTCTGACTGAGGCTGTCGCTTTTCCTGCGGCGCGCGTAGCGCGAAAAACACATTTATGTGTCCACAAACACCGTCTCTTCGTTCAGCGCCTTCAGATCACAAGTGAAATGCCGCAGGAAGACCGGTTCCCGAATGATCTCAAAACCCCGCAGCTTGTCCTTCCCGGCTACGATCTTCTCGGCCGCCTCGGCTATGTAGTCAAAGTGCGAGTTGGTGTAGACTCGTCGCGGTAAGGCCATCCGCATCAGTTCCCGAGGGGCATACGCCATCTTGCCGGTTTCAGAATCGATCCCACCAAACATCAGCGAACCGATTTCCGTGGCGCGCACGCCCCCCTCGATATAGAACGCTACGGTCAGACTTTGTCCGGGAAACTGTCCCGGCGGGATGCGGGGCAGCAGCTTGCCGGCATCGCAGAAGACGGCGTGACCGCCGGTCGGCTCAACGATCGGTATCCCCGCCGCCTTGATTTTCTCGCCGAAGTACTTCACCTGATCAATACGGAAATCGAGATAGTCGTAGTCCATCGCCTCGTGTAGCCCCACGGACAACACTTCCAGGTCACGCCCGGCCAGACCGCCGTAGGTCGGGAAGCCTTCCACGAGGATCAAGAGTTCGGTCAGGCGATGGTACAACTCTTCGTCATCAAGCGTAATGAACCCACCGATATTGGCCAGCCCGTCTTTCTTGGCCGACATCATGGCGCCGTCACAACAGGAGAACATCTCGGTGGTAATCTCGGCTATCGACTTGTCATGGTAGGCCGCCTCGTCACGTTTGATAAAGAAGGCGTTCTCGGCAAACCGGGCACAGTCGAAATAGAACGGGATATTGTGTTTGCGGCAGATAGCGGAGGTCTCTTTGATGTTGGCCATCGACACCGGCTGGCCGCCGACGGAGTTGTTGGTGATGGTCATAATGACCATGGCGACTTGTTCGCTCCCCCTGGCGTGAATGAACTCATCCAACCGTATGCAGTCCATGTTTCCTTTGAACGGCAACGGATCGTCCGAATCCGCCTCCGGGCAGGGAAAATCAAGAGGGATACCACCCTTGTGCAGAGTGTTCCCTTTGGTAGTGTCGAAATGGGTGTTGTTGAGGACGAACTTTCCCTTTTCAAGAATGGTCGTGAACACCAGATTCTCAGCCGAGCGGCCCTGGTGGCAGGGAATCACGAAGCGCTTGCCGAAAATCTCCCTGACCGTCTTCTCAAACTTGCGAAACGACGACGCCCCGGCGTAGGTCTCGTCTCCCAGCATCAGGGCGGCCCATTGACGGGACGACATGGCCCCGGTGCCGGAATCGGTCAACAGATCGATATAGATATCGGCGCCGTCGAGTTTGAAGATGTTATAGTTGGCCCGACGAAGTCTGACCACGCGTTCCTCGCGCGGCAGCAGCTTGATCGGTTCGACTGATTTGATGCGGTATGGTTCCGCCGGTTGACGTTTTCTCATCGCCTTTCTCTCCTTTTGATGGTTCCAGTTCGCGGACCAGCAGCGAGGGAGAGTGGCTTAAGTCGCGTCCTTAACCCAGCGGCGATGGTATTCGACTCCGAGATGCCCGAGCGACGGAGAAGTATGACATGAAACCGCCATCACGCTTTCCTTAGCCTGAAGGCCGCGGCAATGCGCCCCGTGACGATACCTCTGGCGTTGCGCGCGTCTGGTTGTTCATGCTTCTTCATGTAGTCAAAATGCTCAATCTTGTCAATTATGTCAAGCTGCTTCAGAGCCTCCGCACAGATCGCCCCCAATGGCCGCCAGTTGCCGTCATGGATCTTGACGGCGATTGAGGCGTAATGCAGCGCCTCGATTTCATCACCGGGGTAGACGCAAGCTGCTGGTTGGACGGAGTTGTTCCTAATCCGAGTGTCCTGTCCTGTTAAGAAGAAAGAACCTCCGAATAAAACGTGAGATCGCAGGGGGAAAATCAACTCGGATCAAAAAAAACACTTGACAGACTACTCCAGAATGTTGTAGCCTTGGAGTATAAAATGATCGATAGATGATATATGGTGATGATTATGACAATGAATTCGGTGTTGAAAGGAGGAACTAAGCATCAGGATGTAGCTAACGAACCGTCGAGGGAACGCACGGTAGATTACTAATTACAACATCTTTTAGGAGTAAAGATATGAACCTGAAACTTATCCCGATTCTCCTGGGCCCTGGTGAAGGAGGAGCGAATCCGGGCAAAACATAATGTAGAAGGAGGAATGTTATGAACAGCGTTATCCTCCTTCGATTGACAAGAAGGAGGTACAATGAATCGCAGAGATTCAAGGGATCCACTGGATGGGTTCCAAAAGGCCTCATATCGAGACGAGGAGGTTCAACATGAAAAGGCTGAGACAATCTATGATCTGATTGCTATAGAGGTCAAAGAGACTATACGCCAGAAGAGCGCGACTGAGGAATTCAAACGAAGCACTGCGAAGACTATAGTTACGGTGACACTAATAGCGTTAGCGGGATTCCTCCTCCTAGGCTCTTTTACAAGTGACTACAGTGCTGCTGCACTCTGGTGGCACTTCGTCGGGCCGATTGTTGGCTTCATGTCGCACTCGATATTCGGAGGACGCGGCCCGTGAGAAAAAAGAAAGGTCTAAACACAGAATATGTCAAAGCCAACCAGGTTGCAGTTCGATGTAACCCCGGAAGCACTCGAGAAACTCGATGCGCTCAAGAAAGAAGCAGGCGCAACAACGCGTGCTGATTTGGTTCGCAACGCGCTGCGGTTGTATGAGTGGTTCCTGCAACAGAAATCGAACGGCAACGAAATACTCATTCGCAAGGGGGACGAGTTAGTGACCGTCGAGTTTATCTTTCACTAACGACGGTGTCGAAACCACAGGGGTTTCGACCTACAGAACTATGCCCACACCCCCGTTGAGACCACATCGGTTTCAACCTACGTGCATTCCTACAAACGTCATTGCGAACCACGCGCGGCGCGTGGCGCGCCAATTTCTCACCTAGACATTCGCCGGATCATAGTGGTGTGAAGCGCGCGTAGCACGAAAAAGTAGCGAGCTACCTACCCGCCCATACCGCGGGCGATGGTCATAGCCAAGCCTTCGATCTGGCCGGAGAGCATCAGCCGATACTCCCCCTCGCTCTGGCGGGTCGTCAACACCGACACTTCCGTCATGCCGATACCCATCGCCTCAGCGGAAGTGCGCACCACCACGTGCACTAAAGTGTCCCCCTCCGGTATCTCGCCGATCATTTCCATTTGAGAACCCTGCATTGCTGCGCCCAGCCCCGGCGCCGCCGCCACAATTTCTGCCATTGAGAACGCAAAGAAGTCCTTCGGCGTCATGTTCAGGAACTCCTCGGTGTTGATGGTTCTATCGAACCACTTGAACTCCTCCGGCATATTGCCGGTAGAATCCACCTGGACCATAGCATCGAATACCGGACGCAAAATCATCTCATAGCGATCCAGCGCCTCAGGATGCATCCACGAAGCATACGTCTCCCAATCGGCTTGGCGGAAAGCATCGTACGCCTTGGTCGCAACCTCGGTTGCCTCGCCGCCGGTAGTGTTGCCGCCGCCGGAACAGGAAAGTACCGCTGCCAGCGCCAAGACCATCAAAACACCAATAACGCGGAAGGGCGTGGTTGTGGACTCAGTCTTTATCATCGTAGCTCCATGTTGAATGAATGATTGTTCATTGTTAGTTGTTCAGCAGGTCAGGATCCTTGTGGTCCTGACGATTCTGAAGTACACACTGTTCACTGTATCGCCCTTCGACTCCGCTCAGGGTGAGGTTGTGTACGCGCGAAGCGCGAAAAACAGGCTTGCCTGTGTCGAAACCACAGGGGGTTCGACCTACAATTCCTATACTCATCCGGTGCGTCATGCTGAGCGCAGTCGAAGCATGTTTCTTCTCTCGTTCTACTTGTCTTCGTTTCACGGATCCCACAGCCCCGCCCTGGCGGGGTGGGCCACCCGGCGTTTTGACATGGTTCTCGGCGGCGCGCATCAGCTTGTCGCGGATATTCGCCAGCAGCTTGTCCGGCTCCTGGTGGACACAATCGCGCAGGGATACACCGAGGGACACTGTCCTGATATCCAGGTGTTCCACTTCGGTCATGTGGATCGTTTCGATTATTTCATTCGGATCGTATGGCATGGGTTCTCCAAGTATTGACCTATGATAAGGGGATTACAGCAGAAAAGAAAGTGCTATTAATGCTCTGTAATACAATGGGTTACGAGTTTCCTCGCGCAGCTCGAGTGCAATCCCATAGTATTCAATAGGTTCCCTGTGACAAGAAATGCTCACTTTTCTTGTTGATACCGAAACTTTTTGTCAAATATACAGGTTAAGTCTTGACGTATAAGAAAGTGATACTATATTTAGTGTCATGTAAATCTATCGTACGAAGAGGCCGATAAGAGGTATAAAGTTGGCGGACATTAAGAAGCTGAGGGAGGAACTTGAGCAACTCAAGTCCAATCCCAAAACAGACCTTGATCTCAAGCCGATCGATAAATGGATGACGGAAGCTTTGAATGTTGTGAGAATTGACATTGGCAAAGGTCTTCGCAAGAAGAAGGGCAAAGGATCTAAAGTGACCTATTTCCATGCTGCGTTGAAAGTATTCGGACGCGATGGATTTTTCACGGTCCACTTACAGCACGGCAGGCATAAGAATAGACAGATGATTAGCAAGTTTGATTTTAAGAAATATATCTACCCGCGACTTTTTGAAATCATACTGGTCATGGAAAGTGAGGAGCAACGTGGCTAAAAACAAAAAGAATGTAGATTACTATCTCAGCCTGGACTACGACGTCCGTATCATTCGTGTTGAGGACGGGGATGAGTTCGGTTACAAAGCATATGCAAGCGAACTCGACGACAGCGCGTTCTACGGAGTCGGGAAAACTAAGACCGAAGCGGTCCAGAGTTTTGAAGAAGTACTAGAAGAACTAATACCATTTTACTGGGAAAACGATATCCCAATTCCGGAACCGAAGCGCCAGAGTGAAGAAATGCCTAGCGGAAGATTTGTGGTGCGGACCTCTCCAGCTACCCACAAGAGAATGATTGACATGGCGAGAGAGAACGGTCAGAGTCTGAATTCGCTCTTCAATGCGCTTCTCGAGCAGTATACAACGGCCGAGGCCGTCGTCAGCGAATCCGCCTCAAGAATCACCGCAACCGTAAAGGCGGGGATTAAGTCTCAGGTAGAGGAATGGACTATAGTTTGGAATCTCTATACCGTGTCACCTTATCAAGCAAGTGAGGAAGAGGAGCATGCCGAAGCAGCCAACAAAGCCGCGTGATGAGATTGAGAGCGCCAAGGAACTGCTTGATCCACAGCGCTACGCCGACTTCTTGAAGTGTTTGGAACTGGCAAACATCTTCCTTAAGGATGCAAAGTTGACGGTATTCAAACATCTAATGGAAGGTGAGAATTCTTACAGCTTTCAAGAAAACGCCTCGCTCCAACAACACACAGATGACGGTGCTGTGGTGGAGGTAACATATTCTCTAACGGCCAAGTCGGGTAGGCGAAAGCTTGCTGTGATTAAGGCCAAGTACTACGCAATCTTCACCATGTCGGAGAAAATTCCGGCAGAGTTCTTTACTCTGTACAATGAGTATAGCCTACCCCTTCAAACGTATCCCTACTTCAGAGAGTATGTCAACGGAGCGTTCAGTAGAATGGGGCTTCCAAGCTTAACGCTGCCACTTAGGAAGTTTCTTCTCGGTGACAACAGACAGACCAAACCCTCTCGTTGAGGACACACCTATATCCTGTGCATATACCTGAAAATGTCCTCGTGCATGGTGTACACCTTCATGCCGAGTTGGGTTTCGGTTGCTTTGAGGCGCTCCACCAAAGTCGCGAAGTCGACCGTGCTACCTTCGATGTTCACGATCATGATCATCGAAAAGAAGTCCTGCAACAGCGTCTGCGAGATGTCCTCAATCGAACAGTTGTGTTCGGCCAGCACGCCGGTAAGCACCGCGCCGACACCGGGACGGTCCTTGCCGAACGCGGCGATGATCACGCGCGTCTTGTCGGTTTTCTCGATCTGTTCGTAGAGGCCCCCCTCGGCGGTGATTATGGCTTCGTCAGGGGGCTGTAGCGAGGCGGTGGGCTTTTGTTCGGATCCCACAGCCCCGCCCTGGCGGGGTGGGCCACCAGCGTACTTAGGGCTTGCTGAATAATTCATTTTCAGCAATGTAGCTATTCAAGCAGTAGCGTTCTGATACTCAGCATCCGTATCCAAAGTGAGTTCTGTGCATACAAGCATCGCTCCTGCCGCCCGATCCGCAGCAGCAGAGATCCAC
>JAUWIB010000015.1 GCA_030605565.1 bacterium | reverse complement strand
GCCTGAAGCTGCAAATCCACCTCTCGAACAAACCAGGGCTCCTCGATTCCGAGGATGCGGGCATAAAGATCTTTATCTCTCATGTCAGATAGAATACTCTATCTGGAACGTTTTACCCACACAAAATCCCGAAGCGCCATAAAAATAGACAAAAGGAACCCATTTGCACACCGCGCCCCCGGCCCCAACAAAAAACGCAGGATCACAACCAGGCTTTCAGCGTGGTCAGGACCCTGCGAAACGGCTTAGTAAATTCGTCGGGCGGGTCCGTCTTCGAACCCGCCATTGTCGGCTACGAAACGGCTTATAATACAAACTGTTAGTTGTTCTTCTTGAACGTCTCCATAAACTCAGCCAGTTTTTCAGCGCCCTCAAGCGGCATGGCGTTGTACAGGGAAACGCGGACCCCACCGACACTGCGATGACCCTTCAGCCCAACAAACCCGGCCGCCTTGGCCTCAGCGATGAACTTCTTTTCCAACTCCTCGCTGGGAAGACGCATGGTCAGGTTCATCCACGAACGGCTCTCTTTCTCGACCGTACCCCGGTAGTAGTCAGGATGGAGGTCCATCAACTGATAGATGCAGTCCTTCTTGGCAACATTGGTTTTTTCGACCGCCTTCAAACCACCCTGGTTCTTGATCCACTCAAGAACGAGCTTGACAACGTAGATGGCGAACGACGGAGGGGTATTGTACAGGGACTTTTTGCCTGCCTGCGTCTTATAGTTGAGCAGGCTCGGGAGACTATCGTTCGATTTCTGCAAAAGAGCGTCGCTCATCACCACCAGCGTAGTACCGGCCGCACCGAGGTTCTTCTGAGCGCCGGCATAGAACATGTCGAACTTCTTGTAATCCATCCGGTGGGATGCGATGTCCGACGACATGTCGGCAATCAAGGGAAGCCCGTTGGTCTCCGGGAGGTAGTGGTACTGGGTGCCCTTGATGGTGTTGTTGGTGGTGATGTGCAGGTAGGCGGCTCCGGATGGAATATCCAACTCATCCTGGGTCGGGATGTGCACGAAGCCTTTCTCTTTCCCGGCGAACGCTACGTGCGCTTTCCCGACGATATCGGCCTCTTTGATAGCCTTGGTCGACCAGGAGCCAGTGTCGGCGTAGGCTCCGACTTTGCCGCCGACGAGGAAGTTCATAGGAATCTGGAAGAACTGTTGCGATGCGCCGCCGGTGAGGAACATGACATGATAGCTGTCGTCCAGACCGAATATCTCGCGCACGAGTTTGATAGCTTGCTCGTTCACCTCGTCGTATTCGGGCGAACGGTGGGAGCTCTCGATAATGGACATGCCAGAGCCACGATAGTCCAGCAGTTCGTCCTGCACGATCTTGAGAACATCCAGCGGGATCGTCGAGGGTCCGGGATTGAAATTGAATACTCTGTTGGCCATGGGTCAGCCTCGTTTTCTTGTCATACGTTACAGGTGATATTACTTCGCTTTGGCATAACCGGAAATGAGACGGTCTATGATTATGCCGATTCGTTTCATGTTCTCCTTAGAGGAGGCTCCGATATGGGGAGCGAATATCGTGTTGGGCGCGTCAAACAACGGCGAGTTCTCCGGCGGGTCGCTGTACCAGACATCGGTGGCAAAACCGCTCAGCTTACCGCTTTTCAGCGCCTCCACGACATCCTCTTCCACAACACATTTGCCGCGACCGGTATTAATGAGGTAGGCGCCGTCCTTGAACAGCTTGAGGGTTTCCTTGTTTATGAGACCCTTGGTATCGGGCAGCAACGGCATGTGCAGCGAGACAAAGTCGGACTGCGGCAGGACCTCTTCTATCGTCTCACAGATCTCGGCCAGATCGGTGAAGTAAACATCGGGGTGCCAGCCGAGAACCCGCATGTGAAACGCTCGGGCGCGCTGGGCCAGGGCCAGGCCGATACGACCAAGACCGAGTATACCGAGCGTCTTGCTGTGGAGTTCGGTTCGCTTCAGTTCCTTCTTAAGCCACTTACCTTCGCGCATCGTTGAGTCGGCTCTGGTTAGATGGTTGGGCAGGGCGATCATGAGGGCAAAAGCCAGTTCGGCAACTGCCGTGGTGGAAGCATCGGCCGTATTCCAGACGATGATCCCCTTCTCTTTGGCGTACACCCGGTCGACATTGTCCAGGCCGACACCGCCTCGGATCACCATTCTCAGCTTCGGCGCGGAATCGATGTACTCTTTAGTGACCTTGGTCTTGCTGCGGATCAGAACGATCTCCGCATCCGCCAAGCGACCTTTGTCGTCGGTGACCTCACCATACCGAGCCAACATGGAGGGCAACGACTCATCGAAAGCGTCAGATATGAGTATCAGCATCTCGTGGTCCTTTCTCTTTATTTATCCAGTAGGTTTATTACCATACCACTACGCAGCTTGGGTTCGAACCAGGTTGATTTTGGGGGCATCACTTCGCCGGCATCGGCCACCGCAAGCAGTTGCTCGACCGTAACCGGATAGAGCGAAAAAGCGATATCAAAATCGCCCGAATTCACCAGTCGTTCCAGTTCACCGACTCCTCGGATGCCGCCGACGAAATCGATGCGCTTATCGGTGCGAATGTCCTCGATACCCAGGGTGGGCCTCAGCAGATTGGCGGTCAGCACGGCTGCGTCGATTGATTCAGCCGGGTGGTCGGCGTTGAAAGATCCTTCGCGGGCCGTCAGTTCGTACCACTCCCCCCGGCAGAAGGCGCCGAAATGGTAGCCTTCCTGCGGCTCAACAGAACTCTTTTGTGGCTCAACGGCAAACGACTCTTTGAACTCAGAGAGTACCTGTTCAACCGATTTATCACTGAGACCCTTGACGACACGGTTGTAGGGAAGAATGCGGAGTTCGTCATCGGGAAAGATCACGTTCAGGAAAAAATTGTAAGGCTCCGTACCATCGTGGTTGGGGTTCTCCTCTTTCATGAGTCGGGCCACTTCCGCCGCCGCGGCTGAGCGGTGATGACCATCGGCGATATACAAGGCGTCCAGTCCTGCAAACGCCGCCACCATATCGGCAATCATCTGATCATTGGATACCACCCACAACTCGTGCCGGACCTGACCGTCATCAACGAAATCGTAAACCGGCTTGTCACCTGTGATGGCGGCGAACAGTTGCCTAATCAGATCATTGTGCCGAAAGATCGAAAACACCGGTCCGACCTGGGCGTTGACATGCCTGATATGCGCGGCCCGGTCACTGACTTTCTCCGGGCGAGTGTGTTCGTGTTTCTTGATCTTGCCGTGGTTGTACTCGTCCGTTGAGGTCAGGGCCACCAGTCCGGTCTGGCTCAGCCCTTGCCAGGCGAGTCGGTAGAGGTACAGGCTCGGTTGGTCGTCGCGGCAAAGGATGCCATCATCGACCAGTCGCTGCAGGTTCTCCTTGCCGCGATCGTACACCTTCTTGCTGTGGACGGGAGTATCGGGGTCAAAATCAACCTCCGGCTTGTTGACGCGGAGGAAAGAAATCGGGTTGTTCCGGACCAACTCACGGGCCTCATTGCTGGAGAGGACGTCATAGGGCGGCGCGGCCACCTTGGCGACCTGCTCCGGACGTGGGCGAAGACCTCGGAAAGGGCGAATGACTGACATAGGTTACGTCTCACTTACACATTGTGAACAATCTCATCATGGCGATATCGCAGTGATCGGTCATGCAATAATCCCAATTTCCGCCCGAATATAGCCCAGAGCCTCTGTCCCGTCAAACCCTTTTGGCTGACCACAACACGTGCACGCAGATTATAGGAATTGATTAAGAACCAGCAGAACCAGGAATGACGAGCGAATCAGATGCAAAAAAAAACGGCGGGTCACTATCGGACCCGCCGTTTCAGGAGGTTGCGCAATTAGCTAATCACAGTTGCCGGGACCGATCTCACCATTGTTGTAACTGTCGAGTATGTCTTTCCAATCAAGCACTACGCTGTTATCCTGCCGATCGATCCGGTCCCAACCGGACCAGGTGTGATCAGCCAGGAACGCGTCTGCCTCTTCGATAGTCGCAGCAACTTCATGGGCCAACGCCCCGGAGGCGATATTCAGTTTGGCCGTGAGTAGCTGGGCGTACAGTTTGGTGATGCCGTTCGATGGTGTGCCGTAGGTCTTCATGGTCAGGACAGCCACGGCGACCGAGTCGGTATCAACCAGCAAGCTGCTCTCTCCATCGGCCTCGCCCAGCCAGATGGGAAGAAGTGAACTGAGCTCATCGTCCTGTGGTCCGAATCCGACGTGGTTTTTCCAGTATCCCTTCGAACGCGTACAGCCGGAATCGGAGATGATGACGTCCTGAAAAAGTCCGGCATCCCAATTTAGCGCCGCTACTCCTTCGTCGACTACGAAGCAATGAGTTCGACCCGTCGTTGGATCGGCGTCACTATCAAGTGTATCTCCGACCTCCTGATCCATCGGGCTAAACAGATACCCCTCCGGCGCTACAAACTCCACGAGGTAACTGCCACTGCTCAGGCTGTCAAACCGATAAGACCCCGTCAAATCAGAAACAGTGGCGGCCAACATGGTCTCCTGACAGTCGTACAGATTGACCGTCACTCCGGGCAGCCCCGGTTCGCCAGGGTCGTGGATTCCATCCTGATTGACATCCTCCCATACACGACTTCCGATTGTGGAGGGGGTCGCTGCGAACAATACGTCGGGCAACTCAAACCGAATCAGTGCCTGCTTTTTCGTTCCCGGAGTCATCGTCTGTCCAACCAATAGCGTCGCACTGCCTTCGGTTGAGGCATCGGGCTGAGCCTCGTCGATAAACACATCAGCCCGCGCCGGAACCGTGTCGCAAGCAAAGCCGTCCGGAGTATCATAACAGATATCCAGAAACGGAGAGGCGGTTGCACTTTCCATGCTGGACACTATCAGCGGAAAGAAGGTGGCTGATGACTGTTCCAGTAGCAGGCCGAAGTTGTCAGTCTCTTCTTCTACCCAGCTTCGAACCAAAGTCGTGACATCGACCGTGTGCCAGCCATTAGCGTCCGCTATGAACGAACCTTCGATATCCGGATTGAAGGTTCCCTCAAAGCCGGTCCAGGTGACGGTAGCGGGATCCCAGTCCGAAATAATCCGATGCAACTCCACCGGCTCGTTGTTTGCAAATCCAATGAACAGATTGAGTTGTGCCGATGAAACCTCGGCTCCCAACAACAGCGTCTGGTTGCTGTTGCCGCCATCCAGCCCCGGCCCGGCACCGTCCGAACTCAGGGGAGACTCCTGATGACTACAACCTGTCACCAGCATCAGTAGCAGGGCTCCGATCAAGATCAGTGAGTGTTTTATCATACCGAGAATGCTCCTTTCCGCCAATTGCACCGAAATATCTGCATACGCACCTATAGGCAATCCCGGTGCTTTTCAGGCAGGAGAATACAGTTTCTCATAAAGGCTTGCGATGACGAATCATAGCAGGTGGCGGCAGGTTTGCCACCGGTCAAATGTTTCCGGTGGCTGTTCACGGGAGGGGCAATTGCACAGGAATCGAACAGCGTGGGCCGCTCGGAAACGTCGCTGCCGGCCATAAGTGGCGTTCTGTGGGTGGCAGACGTCTCGAGGCTGCTCCTGTATCCACGTGGCGCACGAGGACGTACACCACGCACAGTGACAGGCAAGCCTGTTCTTCGTCCTTCGCATGCTATGTCACTCATGGCACACCCCAGTCCTCGTAGGGCAGTATCCCTGCGATCCTGCCCCAACGTCACCCTGAGCATTCCCCCCAACGTCATCCTGAGCGGACAGGCTGTGTCGCAATAGGGTTTTTAGTTGAGTATGGATTACATAGTCGATATGTTGTGGTTCAATCAAGATAGGTAGTGAGGATATTGAAATGGCATATCGATTTGGCAAACGTCATGAGCAGTCT
>JAUWIB010000049.1 GCA_030605565.1 bacterium | reverse complement strand
AGAGGCAGTCTCAAAAGCCGCTTTTTCTATCGCGTAGCGGCGGGCCTTGTGTCCGCCGGAATCGAGGTGGGAGACAAGCCCCCACCCTACGCGGTGTTGGAATCTGAGCACACAAACAGTGGTGACGACAATGCATTCACGACCGAGTTTTGAGACAGTTTCTTTATGGTGGGTTGAACAAGAGTCGACTTCAGCGCTCGCAAAAACACCATTAATTCCACACAAAATGCGCCTGTACATTGATCATTGAAGGACAAGCCCTATGACCACCAGCGCAAAACAGATCGCCGCCTACCGGCTCCTGAATCACCTCCAACTAATGCAGGCCACGGAATCACCACCGATGTTATTAATGGAAGATGAAATTCCACAAAACGAACCCATTCCCACGCCGCTGGGTGGCCCGGGCGTTCCCCGTGCTCGGCAGATATCCACATCTGCCGCCCGGTCAAGCCGGGTTGCATGGCGGCGCATGTGGACATACACCGCCCACACGCTGTCGAAACCACACGGGTTTCGATCTCAGAACGCTGATCTACGCGACTACGTGTATCGAGAACAGGCTTCGCACCAGTACTTGCCGCCCTGCATCGAGTAGCCATCGGCGCCAAGGTGGATAATCTTGCCACAGTCCGCACAGCGGGTAGGTTCGAATGACGGGGGGTTCTCAAGCTTCTCAAAGTTGTATTCGTTCGTTCCATACCACACGTACATTTCCGTCTCAAACCCATCACGACAAAGTTCGCAATCCTGCCACCGACCTTCATGCTCTTCCATATGGTGGTAAGCACACAGTGTGAGTCGACGGTGGTTGCGGGAGCAACTGTTTCGAGCATAAGAGAACGCTTTGTACTTGTCCTCGTCATCGCAAATCCAGTTGCCGCAGCAATCGGTCCTGGTCAGATTGGTGGTCTTGCCACAGAGACCGCATCGGCGTTTTGTGCTACTGCGCTTCTTGCCGGTTTTCTTCACCATCGTTTCTCTTCCTTTGTCAAATGTCGTCCCCGCGCTCGGTCAAGCCGGGTTGCATGGCGGCGCATGTGGACATACACCGCCCACGGAGCACGCTACTTCTCCACTTCCTCCATGAGGTACTTGTGGATGGCGCGGGCGGCTTTCTTGCCGGCGCCGGCCGCCAGAATCACCGTAGCGCCACCGGTCACGATGTCACCACCGGCATAGACACCTTTGCGCGAAGTCAGCATCGTATCGTCATTGACAGTGATGTTACCCCATTTGTTGGTATCCAGACCCGGCGTGGTCTGAGGAATCAACGGGTTGGAGGAGTTGCCGATGGCGACAACGACAAGATCGACCTCCATGATGAAATTGGAACCTTCAATCGGCACCGGGCGACGGCGACCGGACGCATCCGGCTCACCGAGATCCATGCGCAGACACTCCATCGCTTTCACCTTGTTGTCGTCATCACCGATGAACTCGATCGGAGTGGTGAGCATGTGGAATTGCACTCCCTCGTCCATGGCGTGATGGATCTCCTCGGCGCGCGCCGGCATCTCCGCCTCACTGCGACGGTAGACAATGTAGGCGTTGTCGGCGCCGAGTCGCAGCGACGTGCGCACGGCGTCCATGGCGGTGTTACCACCGCCGAGCACGGCCACGTTTTTGCCTATGATGATTGGTGTGTCGTTATTCGGAAAATCGTAAGCGCGCATCAGATTGGAGCGCGTCAGATACTCGTTGGCGGAGTAGATGCCGATCAGGTTCTCGCCGGGGATGCCCATGAAGTTCGGTAGCCCCGCGCCGGTGCCTATGAAGACGGCGTCGTAACCCATCTCAAACAATTCGTCAATAGTGTCCATCTTTCCGACGACGGTCGAGTTTTGGAATTCCACACCCATCTCGGCGAGGAAGTCACACTCGGCCTGCACGATATGTTTCGGCAGCCGAAATTCCGGGATGCCGTACACCAGCACGCCGCCCGGTTTGTGCAGTGCCTCGAAGATAGTAACAGCGTGGCCGAGCTTGACCAGATCACCGGCAACGGTGAGACCGGCCGGACCGGAACCGACACAGGCCACCTTGCGCCCGGTAGGCGGAGCGATCTCGGGCAGAACGACCAGATTATTCTCGCGTTCCCAGTCGGAGACGAAACGCTCAAGGTAACCGATAGCTACCGGCTTGAATTTCTTGTGCAGGGTGCAGACGATCTCGCACTGTTCTTCCTGCGGACAAACCCGCCCACAGACGGCCGGAAGCGAGTTGGTCTCTTTGATCTTGCGCGCCGCCGCCGCGTAGTCTCTGTCCATGACCAAGCGGATAAACCCGGGGATGTCGACCTCAACGGGACAACCGGGAATGCATGGCGCTTTCTTGCACTCAATGCAACGGTTCGCCTCCAGGACGGCCTGTTCCTCGGTAAGGCCCAGGGGGACTTCTTTGAAATTGTGGTTGCGTACGTCGGGTTCCTGCTCCGGCATCGTCTGCCGGGGAATTTTCATCCGCTCTTTCTTTGGCATCTGCTCAGTCACATCTTGCTCCGTCTATGCTAAATAAGATCGTGCGTATGCAAACGGTGATACGCTACACTTATTTCACTTCGTTAGGATATTTGAACGTCTCGACCGCCTTGGCCAGCTTGCAACCGGGGTTTTCCAGGAAACGTTTCATCGCGACGCGCTCCTGCTCCTTGTAGGCGCCGAGTCGGCTGGTCAAAAGGTCAAAGTCGACCTTATGACCGTCGAAATCAGGACCATCAACGCAGGCGAACTTGGTCTCATCACCGATAGAGACACGACAGCCACCGCACATCCCGGTACCGTCAATCATGAGCGGGTTCAAAGATACCCACGTGGGGACTTCGTAGCTGCGAGTCAGGTTAGCGACAACTTTCATCATGATGACCGGGCCGATAGCCATGATCATGCCGATCTTCTCACCGCTATCGAGGAGCTGCTTGAGAATATCGGAGACGAAACCATGATGCCCGACAGAACCGTCATCGGTACAGATATGCAACTCGTCGGCCACCGCCTTGTGCTCATCTTCGTAAAACAACAGGTCTTTGGAGCGAGCACCGATAATCGTGTGCAGCTTGTTGCCCGCTTCCTTGTAGGCTTGTGCAATCGGATAGATCGGTGCGATGCCTATCCCGCCGCCCACCAGAACGGCCGTGCCCCAATTGTCGACATGGGAGGGAAGCCCCAGCGGACCGACACAGTCGGAAATCTCGCCTCCATCCGGAACAGTAGTCATCAGCGCCGACGTTTTGCCTACCACTTGGTAAATTATGGTGAGCAAACCGTTCTCTTTGTCCAGTCCGGCGATTGACATGGGCACTCGCTCGCCGTTTTCGTTGACGCGCAGAATCACAAACTGCCCGGCTTTGGCCCTGGCCACCATGCGCGGGACTTCGACTCTCATCTTCCAGACCATGGGACCGATCTGGGTATTGTCAAAAACTTTTTGCATTCATTTCCTCCATACGTTCAAAGGACCGATGATAACCTTTTGGTAGGAAAAAGCAAGACGAATTTGGACCACTTAGCGTGTTTTTGGGTGGGTCCATAAACGGTACAAGAGCCACTTTGCGATAAACTGTTCCATCTTGCTTATAGCCACCCGGTCATTGATATCGCTGATCTGGTGTACATGGCGGACTTCATGTTCACCGGTGGGCCGCCGCCAGTTTGCGGGTCGTAATTGTGCAAAAACCTGACCGTCGGTATTCACAATAAGAGCATAAATATCTCTGCATTCCCTCTTGAATTTCACACAACCAATTGTTATAATAATTGGCTGTGGCCAATTGTGGTCTGAGATAAATGTTCTTTTCTTGTGAGGTGCTATTATGACCAAAACCAACACCATCAACCGTTCACCCATCGGCTTCTCCCAGATTCCCGACAAGCAGGTTTTTGAATACGATCGCACCTATGGCGCCAATCACTACGGCCGGCTTGAAGTGGTGGTGCGCAAAGCCGAGGGACTCTGGTTAACGGATGTCGATGGAAATAAGTACCTCGACTGCCTGGCTGCCTACTCCGCCGCCAACCCCGGTCATTGTCACCCCCGTATCGCACAGGCTCTTATCGATGCGCTGCAGGGCAACTTCGCCTCTGTTATCTCAAACGTAGTCTACACCGATACTCGGACGTTGTTCCTGAAGAAGCTGACCGAGTTAATACCCCAGATAGGTCCCCGCTTCGGCGATCATGGTAACAAGGGACTTTGCAAAAACGGCGGGGTCGAGTCGGTTGAGACCGCCATCAAGATGGCTCGCTACTACGGCTGGAAAGTCAAGGGCATCCCGGATGGCAAGCAGGAGTTGATCGTTTTCAGCAACAACTTCCACGGGCGGATGATCGCGGTAGTGTCATTCTCCTCCAGCAAGAAGTACAAGGAAGGTTTCGGCCCGCTGACCCCCGGTTTTGTATCGGTCGAGTACGGCAACATCGATGCCGTCGAAAAAGCGATCAACAAGAACACTTGCGGTATACTGGTTGAGCCGATGCAGGGCGAGGGCGGCATGTACCAGCCACCGAAAGGATTCCTTAAGGGGTTGCGTGACCTCTCCGACAAGAACGACTTGTTTCTTGTCTTCGATGAAATCCAGGTCGGTCTCGGCAGAACAGGCAAGATGTTCTGCTTTGAACATGAAGATGTGGTTCCCGACGGCCTTGTTTTGGGCAAGGCTCTCTCCGGCGGTTTGGTGCCGTTGTCGGCGTTTGTTACCAACAGTAAGATGATGGACCTGGCCTTTCATCCCGGTTCTGACGGCTCCACCTTTGGCGGTTATCCCCTGGCCTGCGTAGCAGGCGTCGCGGCGCTGGATGTTCTCACCGGCGAAGGTCTGGCTGGTCGATCAGCGAAGATGGGTGCTATACTCAAGAAGAAACTCGACGACATCGCGTCCCGGTCGTCGCACGTCAAAGAAGTACGGGGTAAGGGCCTGTTTATCGGGATCGAGGTGAAGAGCGGCGACGCTATGGTGTACTGTCGGAAGCTTCTTGACCTTGGACTACTGGCGAATGACAGCTACGGTCATACTATCCGCATTTCACCGCCGCTGGTGCTCGACGAGAATGACATCAATTACATCTGCGAGCGGTTGGAAAAGGTTCTGGTCGACTGAACCAGGATTTCTGAGTAGAACACAAAAAGGCAATCACGCAGTGCGTGATTGCCTTTTTTCACTTATTGACCTGTCGCAAATAGAAGCGTCGCGATGGTCTACTTACAATACGGCGGGGGGCCGCCTGAAAACATCCAGTCGACCATAAAGACCAAGTCGGCTATATCGACAATCCCATCGCAGTTGAGATCTCCTCGCGCCACGTCGCACGGGTCCACCTCCAACTCTCCCACGTCTATCAATACCTCTTTGTCAACTGTTTCACTATCACCATCGGTGGCGCGCAGGACTAAAGTGTACTCGCCAACGTCACTGAAACCGGGTACCCAGTAGAAGGTCCAGGGGTTGCTGCCACTGAGATTCGGTTCGTTGTCATAAGGGGCCGGTCCTGTCAGTGAAACGATCTCAAGGTCAAACGGCTGCGCCACGCCCATAACCTGTATGTCGAAAGTGATGACATGAGTTGCCATGCCGGTGATACTGCTCTGACAGACTATCTCAGTGCCACCTTCCATGATAACCACGGCCGTTGGCGCATGAACAGGACCGCCATCGGGATCATAGGGACTGCTTCCAATCGCGCAACCCGGCGGGTAGTTAGGGATAGGCAAGAACGATATCATATCGCCAACCTGACCTCCGGAGAACCACAACTCGGCGATCACACCGTCGCCGGCGGGGATCTCAGCAGTAAGACTGATCAGACCGGCACAAGTCGAATCCGGATTGCCGCCGTAATCACCGCTTGAGAATCCAAGGAAGAGATCAAACATGTTTGAGCCGTAGGTCCGGTCCGCCCGTGTGATGGAGTCGGGTATAATGGGATCGCCGGAGGAGATGAACATGAATGGGAACCCTAACGAGTTCAGAGGGTTGTCGTTGGAATAGAACAGGGGCACTTTGAGGGTGCTGTCATTCACCTGATAAGCATACAACTGACCGATCCAGAGACTGTCCGGTTCGGCGAGAACCGTCCCAGTCACAAGTATCAACAGGATCAGTGCCGTCAAAAGAGTCTTCTTGACCATGGTGAGGTCCTCCACGATATGTTTGTAAGTGTTCGATCGCACTTAGTTTCAGTATAAACCATAATGGCTGGTTAAGCAAGCCAAAAATCGGCCTTTGGGGCGATGATTGCTGCTGAGATAGTCACCCGGCGCGACGGGCGCTGCCCAGATATATCGCGCTTAAGGTAATAGTCCCCCCGACCAATTGCAGCGGTGTCAAATGCTCAGCGAAGAAGAGCCAACCCCACACCGTAGCCAGTAACGGCTGCAACAGAAGAACCAACCCACTCCGCGATGCCTCCAGACGCGGCAGCGAGGTCGTGATCGACCACCAACCCAACGTTTGCACCACCAAACCCAGGGCTACCAACACTGCGAGGGCGCGCCAGTCAGGCGGCATGAACGCGGCCTCCTCCCAGGATGAGGCAATACACAGGAAGGTCGCGGTGAACAAGGAGGTCCATGCCATCAAGACGCGAAAGTCCGAATGGTCCTTTCGCTGTCCGGCCAGTTTCATCACGATTATGTAGGACGCATACACGAAGCCGGTGGCCAGACCGAGGATCACACCGGTTATGTATTGACGTGAAAACTCAACGTCGCTCCCGATTCCAATCAGCAAGCCTATTCCGACGATAGCACTGAGGGCGATGCCAAAGAACTTGATCGACAGCCGCTCCTTGAACACCAGGTAACTCAAGGTCGCCGTTACAAAAACCTGGATGTTGGCCAGGATGGTGGCCATGCCGGCGCCGGCGTAGATGATCGAGCGATGCCAAAAGAAAAGATCCAGAAAAAACACAAACCCGGCCAGCAGAGACCATCCGAAAATCGCGCGCGGCATCATCAGCTTTCGCCTCGCCGCAATAGCCCACACGAACAGAATCGCCGCCCCGAGGATAGCTCTCCAGAAACCGATGGCGGTCGG
Organism: bacterium; assembly: GCA_030605565.1. Classification (GTDB taxonomy): domain Bacteria; phylum Zixibacteria; class MSB-5A5; order GN15; family FEB-12; genus JAJRTA01. The sequence continues at coordinate 27,540 of JAUWIB010000049.1, read as the reverse complement.
ACCCATGACGTCGACGCCGAGCATCTTTACGAAGATGGCTGCGAAACTGAGGCAGACGGCGCCGAAGACCAATAGCACCAGCGGCGACAGACCTGACTTGGGCGGAGAGGAGTCACTCATGGGAGAGGCACGCTGGTGAGTATATCTGACGTTCCGATGGTTCTTGCATCCGCCGCAGGCGGAGGTGTGAACCGTCGGCAGACTGATACCCCGACGGCACGATTAGTACTCCTGCCAGCGGTAGTCGGCGGAGACGATCAGCCCGATCAGCGTCCATGTCAACACCAACGAGGTGCCGCCGTAGCTCAGAAACGGCAACGCCAGTCCGGTCACCGGCATAAATCCGAGGGTCATTCCGATGTTAACGAAGAACTGAAACAAAAGCACCGCGGCGGCGCCAACCACCACGTTGGAAGCGAAGCGCGAACGACATCTGGTCGCAATGCGGATGGCGCGATAGAAAATCAATCCGAATAGCATGATCACCAGCAACGAACCCCACAGACCAAACTCCTCTCCCAGCACGCTGAAGATAAAGTCGGTGTGCCGTTCCGGCAGGAAATCGAGATGTGTCTGCGAGCCGGACAACAAACCCTTCCCCCAGACGCCGCCGGAACCGATAGCAATCTTGGACTGGATGATCTGATATCCGGCGCCACGTGGATCGCGACCAGGATCGAGAAAGGTAAGCATGCGCAGCTTTTGGTAATCAGCCATTCGATTCCAGATGTATGGTGTGATTACACCGAAGGCGAGGTTCGTTACCACCACCAGGACGCTGAACAACATTCCCGGTCGCGAAAGAAAGAGAAAGCTCAGGAGCACAGCGAAATACAGGACCCAGGCCAGCCAGTGCGAGGCGGCCACCAGACTTACCAAAGGCGACAGGATTAGAATGAGGTAAACCGGCGACAGACCCGACCAGAACCATAAAGCAAAGAGAATAATCCAGAACACCAGCGAAGTACCCAGATCCGGTTGTTTCAAAATCAACATCACTGGAATCAGAGTCAGAATCGCAGTGAAGGCGAGTCGACGTTTGGAAGCCGGCGGCAGTTTGGTGTAAGCGAAGAACCGTGACAGAGCCAGTACCACGGCCAGTTTGGCCACATCGGACGGCGCCAGGTTTATGGGACCAAAAGAGAACCACCTGGTGGCGCCCATTCGCGAACTTCCGATCAGCAGCACCAGGACCAGCAGAGACAAAGTGATTCCGAAAAACAGATAGGCGCTGACATCAAAAAGCCTCAAAGGCAGATGGATGACCACCGCAAAAGCAACCAACGCTATCAGCAGCCAAAGCGATTGACGAAGATAGAAACTCTGGCTGTAGGCTGAATCGGCATAGTGTTGCGCCGACATGATCAGCAGGATCCCAATCATGGACAGGAGCAAAGCCGCACTGATTATGCGCCAGTCCAGATCACGGTAGTTCAGCATCAGTCACCCTCCGCGTGAGACAGATCGGCTACCGACTCCAGACTCAACTTCTTGGTCATGTAAATATCAATAATCCGCTTGACGATCGGCGCCGCCACTTCCGAACCATGACCTGCATTCTCGACAACAGCACAGACTACGATCTCGGGGCGTTCCATCGGCGCTACACCGACAAACAGGGAATGATTGTCTCCATGAGGGTTCTCAGCCGTGCCGGTTTTCCCACCAAGGCTGTACAGATTATTCTTCAAACCACGGGCCGTGCCGTGCTCGCCCTCCACTACCAGGCGCAACGCTTCCAGCAGCAACTCCAGTGTTCCTGATGAAAACGGCAGTTTCCTGACCGTCTGCCTGGACGGGATCACCTGCTGGCCTTCCGGAAACTGGATACTCTTAATCAGTCGTGGACGATACACGATGCCGTCGTTGACCAAACCACAGAAAAACTGGGCCAGTTGCAACGGCGTGACGAGTATCTCTCCCTGTCCGATCGCATTGTTCAGCACCAGCCCCCGGCTCCACTTTTTCTTACCGTAGCGCTTGTCGTAGTATTCGCTGTTGGGGTTAAGACCGTCCTCTTCACCGGGCAGAGCGACGCCGGTGACGTGGCCAAAGCCGCACTTATCGAAGTATTGACTCAACAGATCGATACCGAGTTTCAATCCCACCTGATACAAGTACACATCACAGGACTGTTCAATCGCACCGACCGCATTAAGGCTGCCATGACCGCCGGGCAACCAACAGCGAAAGTAACGATTGCCGAACTGATAGCCACCGTAGCATGGCTTCAGAGCAGTATTCGCACTGATCATTCCCTCTTCCAACGCCGCGCCGATGGTCAACAGCTTGGTCGTAGAAGCAGGCGGATAGAGACCACTGATGGGACGGTTGAGCAGCGGATGGGTCGTATCCTGCATTATGCTCTGCCAAAGACTCTCCGGTATGACAGTGGAAAAAATATTGGCGTCGAACCCCGGATAGGATGTCATGGCCAGGATTTCGCCGCTACGCGGATCCATGGCGACAATAGCGCCACAGCAGTATTCTCCAAGCGCCGCCACACATTCGCGTTGAAGATCGTTGTCGATCGTCAGCACCAGGTCGGCGCCGGCAACGGCGGGGGTGGGCGCTTTCCCTTCGTACGGTCCCCGGCTTTGGCCGGATGCAGTAACTTCGATATAGGCCGTCCCCTCACGCCCTCGGAGGAGCGCATCGTGGTGCTTTTCCAGCCCCTTCTTGCCGATTATGCTACCCAGGCGATAACCGACCGCACCCTCACGCCGTCGCTCTTCCTTGGAGACCTCACCGACGTGACCGGTGAAACACTCGGAACCCAGACCGGGCGTATAACGTCTTACCTCTTCCATCTGGATGCTCACCCCCGGGAAACGGCCGGCCTGCTCTTCGATTACAGCCACGATCTCAAACGGAACATCGCGCATGATCGGGGCAGGTTGGTAACGATTGACCAGGTTTTTCCGGAGCCGTTTTTGAACTACGCTCGTATCAAGTCCGATCAACGCTGCCAGGTTTGATATCGTCGTGTCCCGAACTGCCTCAGACGCCACGACAGATACCGTGAAAGAGGGTCGGTTATCGATTATGATGCGTCCCTCCCGATCGTATACCACGCCACGACCAGCCACCAGCGGCTGAACTCTAATCCGGTTGTTCTCGGACTGTTCGGCCAGTTCACGATAGTTCAGAATCTGGAGCTTGACGAGACCACCGAGGATCACCAGTAACAAACCCAGCACAATGAAGAGAACTGTCGCCTGGCGATACTTGAGGCTGAGAGTTGACTGTGGCATTCGATTGTCAGAAGAGAGCTTTAATTCTGGTCCAGGTGATGCGACCTTCTTTGACCAGAAAGAAAAGCCACCCTATCAGAGTAGTGTAAACAGCGCCCGGCAGCGCGGCGGTCACCAGAAGAAACCAAAAATCTTCTGCTCCAAAGGTAATCAGCACCAGAATATTGTGAACGAGTATGCCGCCCAGTATCAGCAGCAGCTTGGCAAATAGAGAGTCGAGGTTGAGCTTTTCGCGAGTGTGATAGGCGAGAAGTCCCAGCCCCGCCAGCCACAGCGCGTGCCATCCGATGAGATCCGGCATCCCGGCAGCCAGCACCAGACCGGCGGCAAAGCCGAACCAAGTCGCCACTAACTCCGGTTTGTAGACAGCCACCATCAGCGCGATGAGGGCGGCCAGATTGATCTCAGCCGTAAAGACTGTCGTGATGCCCCTTAGCATCACCCCGTGCAGGGCGATCAACAAAAGATAGAGTATGAATGGGATCACCCGCGTCATAGACCCTCCGGCATCAGAATGAAGAGTTCCTCGATGGTCCGAAAGCTGACCGCCGGCTCAAGGTTGATCAGCGAGTACGGCTTGTTTTCCGGCCGCCGAACATTCGATACAATGCCAACTCTCAGGCCCGGCGGGTAGATGCCCCCCAGCCCCGACGACAAAATAGTATCACCTGCCTGGATGGCGCCCTGATTGGGGAAATCGTCCAGAATCATACCTTCCGACGGTAAGTAGCGCACGATGCCCATCTCGCGGCTGGTCGCCACCCGGCCGGCGACACGATTGAGAGGATCGGTCAACAACTGTACTTTGGCGTATCCCGGCATCACCTCCTGCACCCGCCCTACCAAACCCACCTGATTGATGACCGGATGATTGACCTGCACGGAATCCTTGATTCCCATGTTAATGGCGGCGGACACCGGTAGCGGTTCTCCGGTCACTGAGATGACCCGGGCCGGCAGCAGACGATACCCGGGTGGTGGTTCAAACCCAAGGATCGACCGTAACCTGAAGTTCTCCCGCTCAGCTTCCTCCAAAGCCACGACTCTCAAGGATGCCTCGGCCAGCGAGTCTCGAAGTAATCGATTCTCTTCATTGGTGCCGATCAGATCACGGACTGTCCATCGGATTTTGGAAAAGGGAGAGTAGGCCGTGTCAATGATCGCGCCGCCGATCAGTTGATTGACATTCGGCAACTCAAGTATCAGGGCAGCTACGAAAATGAGAATTACAGCGAGATGAACAATCCGCCAACTCTTATAAGAAAGACCGGATTTCCTGTTCAACATGGCAAACGCCACTCAGAACGAGACCCTGATTACTCGACGACATCAATTAGAGCCAGCACATCTCCGGGCGAAGCGGCCTCAAGCAGTTTCTTGCGGTTCTCCTCCGGTTTCATCAGATAAGACAGACGCGCCATCACATTCAGGTGCGCACCGATAGCGTCCTCAGGAGCGGCGATCAGAAAAAAGAGATGTACTGCCTTGTGATCCATGGCGTCGAAGTCCACACCAGCGCTGCTTCGTCCGAAAGCAATCACGATCCCCTTGACCGATCTGGTTTTCGCGTGCGGAAAAGCCACCCCATACCCAACCCCGGTTGTGACCAGGTTTTCCCGCTCCTTGATATCCTGTAGGAGTTGATCCCGATCTTTGACCATATTGGAACGGGCAACAAGATCAACCAACTCTTCGATCACACCAGTCTTGTCGGTAGCCTTCAGGTCGAATTGCACCAGTGTCTCGTCGCAGAATTTAGATAGCTTCATGTATTATTCCCTAATCGATTTTCTCTGCTTCGTCCATCAGCAGCACCGGTATGTCGTCGGTGATTCGGTAAGCGAGCCGGCAGTTCTCGCAGACCAGACGATTCTCATCTTCCTGGTAGCTCAGTTTCCCCTTGCACTTCGGACAAACCAGTTTCTCCAACAATTGATTCGACAGCGTCATTGACTTGTTTCCTCAGCGTTCCTCAAACTCACCGATACTTCGGTATTTGGCCAGTCTGTCCTGCAGAAGTTGCTCGATCGGTTTGGTCTGCAACTCCTTCAGAGCAGCCAGTATTTCTTTCTTCACTAACCGGGCAGTCGCGGTTGGATCTCGATGAGCACCACCCTCCGGCTCACTGATCACCTTGTCGACCACTTTCAGCTTTATCAAATCATCCGATGTCACCCTGAGCGCCTCGGCCGCCTCCGGTGCTTTGGCGGCGTCACGCCATAGAATCGCGGCGCAGCCCTCCGGCGAAATAACGGAGTACCAGGCGTACTCAAGTATCATGACGACGTCGCCGACACCGATACCGAGCGCGCCTCCGGATGCACCCTCGCCGATAATAACCACCACAATCGGCACTCGCAGTCGGGCCATCTCTCTGATATTGTGGGCAATCGCCTCGGCCTGACCACGCTCCTCGGCGCCGATCCCCGGGTACGCTCCCGGTGTATCGATCAGTACGATGATTGGGATCTCAAATTTCTCGGCCAGTTTGAACAGCCGGAGTGCCTTGCGATACCCTTCCGGATGAGCCATGCCGAAATTGCGGGCCAGTTTCTGTTTGGTATTGCGACCTTTTTGCTGACCAATCACCAGTACCGGCTGGTTGTCGATTTTGGCGAACCCACCGATCATCGCCTGATCGTCGGCGAAACAGCGATCGCCGTGAAGTTCCACGAAATCGGTGGTGATCATCTTGACATAATCAAGCATATAGGGACGTTTGGGATGGCGAGACAACTGTACATTTTGCCATCGCGTCAGCCGGGAGTAGATGTCCTTGCGAAGTCGAGCCAGTTTTTTTTCCAGGGAGGCAATCTCACTGTCCAGTTCGATGCTCTCTCCGACGGAGAAATCTTTCATGTCGGAGATTTTCTTCTCCAACTCGACCAACGGTCGTTCAAATTCCAAATAAGGTCTGTCGACCATGCCATTCCGATCTAAGTCTTATCAGGCTCGATGGTTTCTGCCGCCGACCGTCATTTGCGACGCCGACGCGAGGCTACACCGGTTACTAAAATAAAGAACGCCGTCAGAATTACAACCATAAAAACGGCCAAAACAGACAGCACTATCAACCGGTTCCACAGAAACATGGCCAGTGCGAACAAAGAGAAAACGATCCCCATCAGGTAGAACACCAGAACCACGCCCCGTTGTGACAATCCGGCCAACGACAGAAAATGAAACAGGTGACGACGATCCGCCTGCATTACGTTGCGCCCAGTGACGGCCCGACGCACAAAAGAAGATACCGTTTCGAGAATCGGTACGCCCAGGGCCAATAGCGGCAGATATAGGGCTGAGGCCGTGAAGGACTTGAGCGGCGCCAAAAGCGAAAAAACCGCAAAATAATAACCCAGTTGCATGGACCCCGAGTCACCCAGAAAGATCCTGGCCGGGTAACGATTGAAAAATAGAAATGGAACGAGAAAACCGATTATCCCAACCATAAACACAACCGCCCAGCCGACACTCATCAGATGTCCCAGCACCATTAGGGTTGCCGCGGCGATCAACGACACTCCCCCGGCCAGACCGTCGAGCCCGTCAATCAGGTTAATGGCGTTGGTCAGCACCACCACCCAGAGCACGGTTATGCCCAAAGACGCCATACCGATATCGATACTGCCAAACGGGGTACTCAAGAGTTCCACTCGCAAGCCGGACAGATACAGCAGCAAACCCACCGCAATCTGCGCTGTCAGCTTCACACGGGCCGACAGCGGCGACAGATCATCGGCAAGTCCGATCAGGGCAATTACCAGCGCTCCCAAAAACACATAGAAGAGCGCCGACGTGTTGTCCCCATACCATTCAGGATACAAAAGCGTGGAGACAATGAGCGAACTCCATACCGATACGAAAAGAGCCACGCCGCCCAGGTACGGCACCGGTCGCTTGTGGCGTTTGTGTCGTCCCGGCTGGTCAAGAAGCCCAAACCTATGGCCCCACCAGATGAGCAGGGGCAGGCTGATCGCAGCGGAGGACAGCGAACAAAGGCCGATAACCAGGATCATCTCAGTCGGCATCGGTCAACGCCTCCCCGACCTGCTATAAGGCGGTGTAATGATTGACAGCAACATGTTCAGAGTCAGGAAGACCGGCAGGATCAGCAGGGAGAACCCGTTGGGCAGATGCTTGAGAAAGTACTTCCATACCGAGAAGTGATGGCGCCAGATACGTCTGAGCCGTCCGGCGTCACTGCCGTATCCCCAATCGTGAACCGCACCCGCGGTCGGCACGAAGTAGTTGCGATAACCCATGGCCCGGAGACGGTAGCAGAGTTCGGTATCTTCCATGTACATGAAGAACCGTTCGTCAAAACCCTTCATCCTGACAAAGAGCGAACGTCGGATCAACAGCACGGTGGCCGCGACCGCTTCAACAGCCTTGATCTCGGCATAATCCGGCAGGGTGTAGATATGACTTGCGCCGATCAGTCGCGAAAGAATCGAACCGCGCGAAAACACCAGATTGTAAATGGTCGGCAGTCGGCGACAGGTAGGTTGAAAGCTTCCGTCAAGGTTGCGCATCCGCGGCGTAATGGCGCCTGCTTTGTGATCGGTGCGTATCAGCGCCATCATGCTTTGGACCGACCCCGGATCCATCTGAACATCCGGATTCACAAACAGCAAAAACTCGCCCTCGGTCTCTTGCACTCCTTGATTGCAGGCGGCGGCAAACCCACGGTTTTTCTCGTTGGCCACTATGGTAGCATTGGGATACTGCTGCTTCACGATCTTGCCGGAGTCGTCAGAGGAGGCGTTATCGACCACCACTAATTCGTGGTCGACATTCGCAAGACTCCCATGGAGACTCGTCAGACACCGCTCCAGGGTCGCCTGCGAGTTGTGAGTTACGATGACGATGGAGACTTTGTTCTTGACCAAAATAGGCGTCTTGTTTTAGCCAAGTTTGCCAAAGATCGACTTGAGCCTCAACAACCAGACCATCCAGATAGCTTCGCGCATGATCTTCTTTGACATCTTGGACTCACCGGCGGTTCGATCAACGAAAGTGATCGGGATCTCTTTGATGCGAAACCCCTTCTTCCAGGCGCGCATGGACATCTCTATTTGAAAACTGTAGCCCGACGATTGCACGGCGTCCAGATCTATCGCCTCAAGGACTCTACGACGAAAACATTTGAACCCACCGGTGGCGTCGCGCAAAGGCATCCCGGTGATAATACGAGTGTAAACATTGGCACAGTAGGATAAGAGCAACCGGGACATCGGCCAGTTGATGACGTTGACACCGCAAATGTAACGCGAGCCAAGGACCAGATCATATTCCCGAATCTCTCTGAGGAAGTCCTTGATGTACTCCGGCCCGTGCGAGAAGTCGGCATCCATCTCAAATATGTAGTCATACTCCCGCTCTATAGCCCACTTGAAACCGGCCAGATAAGCCCGCCCCAACCCCTCTTTCTTTACGCGGTGCAAAACATTCACCTTTGACTCGGAGGCGGCCAGACGGTCGACGATCTCGCCGGTGCCGTCGGGCGAACTATCATCCACTACCAGCACGTGAATTCGCGGATCCAGCGGCAGGACCGCGTGGACTATCTTCTCGATGTTGTCGCGTTCGTTATATGTAGGAAATATGATCAGAGCGCGCTGGGTAGGACTCATATAGCTGCTTCTTCCTTTTTTCGTCTTTGCCGCCGACGTATCAGAACGTAACCCGCCATCACTAACGCCAGGTAGATGAGAGTCACCCAGGTCACCGTCTTGCCGGTCGCATACCTTTCGGAGTGGTACCAAAACAAAACGCGCTCGGCGCCGGCGGGCGCCTCGACCGCTCGAAAGGTGCCGTAGGCGCGCAGCAACTCAGCCGGGTGACCGTCAACGCTCACGTGCCAGGCATCGTAGAAGTTGTCGGTAAGAACCAACAGTCGGTTGCCGGTACAGTTGAGACCGACCACGACCGAGTCGATGCCGAAGTTCTCGATCCAGGCGCTGTCGGTCTGCATCGAATCCGCAACAAGGGGCAATGACGGTTCCTTCTCCAGGTAGACGACCTCACTGAGGTCTTCATCGCCTTCCAGAATAAGTGGATAGATCTCACTACGGTTGCCAAGAACGCGAAACTTATCGGCCAGGAATACGCGCGGCAGAGCATTTTCATTCCTGAGTAGTCTGGCCTGCCCGAAAGAGGCCAGTTCGGTCACGGGCTTGTCCCCGAAATAACCATCCGGCAACTGTTGATTGGATGGAATGAGGATGTACCCAGCCGAAGCCAGGTTCAACAGGCGCGGGTTGGTCTGATTCTTAGCGCCCGGCCCGCCCAACAGTTCATCGAACCAGCGTAGTTGGTTGCCATGATATCCGGTCACGACCTCAATTCTGAAAAACGGTAACAAATCTGCCGGCAATGCTCTGAAGTTCATCACCCGGTAGTTGTCATGCTGCTGCTCGATGAACTCTGCAACCGGGCTCGGCCGCCAGTATTGATCGGGGTCAATGGTGTCCACGAAGCGGCGATTGAAACGAGAACCGTCAACGGCCACAACAGCCACCAGAGCCAACAGAACCGCAACCCCCGCCCTGCCGGATCGGTACAGCCAGATGAACAGCGCCGCCATAGATGTGAACAAGAACGCCAGCCACGCCCCCGACTGAATCGCGGGCAGGTTCATGTAGGCCAGGTCCAGTTTGGTCAAAGTCTGAGTAATATGCCGACTGCTGGCCTCTTCGAAGAACAGCGAACACCAGGTGGACATCACTCCCTTGCCGCCCACAGCGAAGATAAGCGCCAACAATAACATGAGAGCAGGCAGCCCGACTAACAAGTATGTAAACCGCGTCGACGAACGCGCGTCGGATTTGTCCTTGCGCGAATCTCGCAGCCACTGCAAACCCATACCCGCCAGCAAGGCTACCGAGAAAGAAAAGAGGAACATAATCATCGACGGCGCCCTGAGCGATTCTACTTTCGGTATCAACCAGTAGAATAGATAGAACAATGGTGTCGTTGCTCCCAGCGCGTAGATGAGGGCAAACAGCGCCAGGCCGCCGAAGAAATACGACTCTTTACGGCGATAGAAAAAGAAACCAATCAGAGCGGCAAAGATCGTGACTATTCCAACCGCTTCCGAATTGTCTTTGAAAGGATTCTTGCCCCAGTAAAAGGTCTCGGTGTTTTGGCTCGAGACGCCCGCGAATTCCGGGATTAGCAGTGACACTGCTTCTTCTTCATGCATCGACCAGGAGGTTGCCCATTCCCAGCCGCTCTTGGAATCGGCTCGCGGCGAGAACTCGGAGGTATAGATGTACCCCGGGTAGAACTGGATAGCCGAGATCAGCAGACCGATAACCACGGCGTAGGCGGTCAGAACTGCCGGTCGCAGCGTTGCCTGCAAGCTGGTTTTATCCCTGAGCATCATCACTATCCGGAAGGCAGCATAAGCCGCCACCACCCACAACGTGAAATACGACATCTGCGGATGCGGCGACAGGATGATCACTCCGAGCACCAGACCGAGAACAGAGAACATGAAAAAGGATCGCAACCCACGATCCTGAAAGCCGCTCTCAAGAAATAGTATGACCAAAGGGAAAAGAGTGGTGACGAATATCTTCCCGTCATGCCCGGGCGCCACGAACGATATCAGGTAGCCTGCGAACATGTAGCATGCGCCGGACATCAGCGCCGCCGTCTTCGACAACCGGAACCGCCGCGCCGTCAGGTACATGAACAGCCCGGCCAAAAATATGTGCAGCACCAGATTGAGGCCGAGCATCCGATAAATCGAACCGAAGAACTTCAGCACCGACAGCGGATAGAAAATATCACCGTGAAAAGCCTCAACATACGGCATACCGCAAAAGATGTACGGATTCCACTGTGGTACACGCCCATGCTCACTAACGTGGTCGACCAGAAAGGAACGGAAGTAGACACCGGCCTGGATGGTATCGGAACCATGGAGCATCTTGTCCGAAAAAACGAACCCGCCGAACAGCACCAAAAGTGCGACAAACAAAACCGCGAACGCCACCGGTGCAAACCAGGGGGAACTCTCAGGATCAAACGACCGCCGGGCCGGTCTGGGAGTTGGTCTTCTGGACTGTTTTTTCTTAGCCACGCAGTGTCACTCGAGTTATCTTCTAATCATCAGGGCTATCAGCGCCGCTGTTACTTCTACAAGAATAGCCCACAATCGCGCCAGAACGGGCAGCGCCGGGGCAAGCGGTCCAAGAAACGGTGTCAGCATGAATCCCATCACTACCTCGCGCGGCCCGAAACCACCCGGCGCAAACAGGGCCAGGTAGCCAATCTGATACGCGGCGTTGAATATTCCAACAGCAGCGACCAGCGTCAGTCCGGAATCGGGCATCACCGCCCGGACGAATAGATAAAAGGCAACACCGTAACAAAACCAGCCTACACAATAACCAACGAACAGACGCAGGGCAACAGTTTTGTCCAGCGCAAAGTGTACCTCCGGACGCGACAGACGACGCAGGAGAGCGTTGGCGATAGCCAGCAATCGTTGCGGCCACACCACCACCACCGCTGAGAACAGTAGCATCAAGCCGGTGAGCAGGTAGGTGCTCTTCTCTCCCAACACTGCTACCTGATCGACCAGAATTCGCGGCTCGAACTGCAAAGCTATCACGAACACCAGCAATGACGCCGGGATGGCGAACATCTGCACCAGCACAAACGAAGCTGTGGCCCGTTCCGGCGGGATGCCTTCCTTCTTAGTGAGATAAAGAATACCCAACAGCGGCCAGATTTTGCCGGGGATGTAACGTCCCAGGTCGGCGAGATAGAAGATACGAAACGATTTTCTCAACGGTATCTGATGCCCGAAGCCTGCGATCAGCCGTTGCCAGTTTGAGGCCATGACGACAAACGTTCCCAGCCCCAGCAACACCGACAGCAAGAGCATAGCCCAATCGACCTGCCACTGGTAGTTCCTGATTTCATCCCAGTGACCTGCCACCTGGCGATAGACAAAAAACACGACCACCGCCGTGAGAGCAATCTTAAGTAGAGTAGTGAGGGTTTTCTTGAAGGTCATGGTGAGTGTGCAGCTACAGTTGGCTCGCCTGGTTTGGGTTAGCCCCCATCAAGTCGTACGAGAACTGTCAGAGTCATCCGCGGAACTCTTCCGTTTCATCATCCGCATCATTTTCTTGCGCAGGTCGGCCATCTCTTCTTTGACCGCCACCTGTCCCTCAGCCATGAAACCCATTACAAAGAGGGCCATTCCGACTCCGACCAGGAGCATCACCAAGTACAGCAGCGGTCGGTAGCCTTCGTCGGTCAAACGCAGGTAGATAGTCACGAGACCAACGAGGAAACCCAGAATCACCAGTACCGACCCGATGGATCCAAAGAACAAGAGTGGCTTGCGCAAGAACGTTATCTGGAACTTCACCGCTATCAGGTCGAGAAAACCAATTGGAATTCGCCAGATAGACCCGAACTTGGTCTTACCCCAATTTCGTTCGTGCAGGGTCACTTTCTCCTCCTCGATGAGAAAGCCCTTGTCGGAGGCCAACGGCACCAGGTAGCGGTGCCAGTCACGCCTGAGGAAAACCTGCTCAACCACCTCCCGCCGAAACGCCTTGCATGAGTTCAGGTCATGTATCTTCAATCCGAACAGCTTTCGTGACAGCCAGTTGTAAATGCCTGAGACGAACGGTTTTTGATAGTCACCCTGCTTCCAGCCGGCGCAAACATCGGTGCCCTGGGCAATCCTGGCTACCAGGTTCGGAATGTCTTCGGGCAGGAACTGTAAATCGGCCGGATAGAAAACGAACACCTCACCCCGGGCGAGTTCGAACCCGGTCAAGAGCGCCTCGGTCAATCCAAGGTTGCGGCCATGGGTCTCAAAGCGCACAAAACTGTATGTCTGTGCTGCCTGCTTGAACTTGGCAAGGGTGCCGTCGCTGGAACCATCGTCGATGAATACCAGTTCGTTCCTGAAGGGCGCCGCCTGGGCCATCTGGTCGAACAGTTCACAGAACCGCTCGATGTTACCTTCCTCGTTCATCGCCGGCACGATCGTTGAGACCAGGAAGTTGTAGTTTTCGTCAATCGTCACTATGCAGTCCTTTAAGCTCAGCGTACTCTTCCTTCATGCGATTGGACGTCGGCGCATACTTGAGGGCACGATCAAAATGCTCCAGGGCACGTTCCTTATACCGCAACTCTCCGCTGGCGTGATACCAATTCTTGTAGAGCATCGCCAGAGTACCGATAAGATTGTAATTGGTGGGCGAAAACTCAACCGCTTTTTTCAGGAACTGTTCGGCCTCGGGATACAGCTTCGATTTTTGGGCAATCTCTCCGGCCAGCATGTACCCGGACATGTTCTCGGGGTGATTCTGCAGAAACGTAATCAAGTACTGCTGCACGATGGCCGATCCGCCGCTGCGGGACTGGTCGACCGCCATTTCAAACGGCGAGCGGCGGTAGTTATCGGCGGCAGGATTGCCGGTGTGACCCGCGATACGGTACAGCCGGACCTTGTTGACGCCGACATGATAAGTGCATATGTGGACAGCTCCGTGCATGACATAGGGGTGATCATTGCGAGCGCGGGTTTCGTTGGCCTGATCCAGAAGGAGGTGGGTAACGGGAAACCGCGTGAATATCGTCGAATCAACATCGGCCACTCCAAACATGTGGATGACGCAACCGAGTTCACCGGTTTGGGTCAACTGAGCAGCATACGGTCCCGAGAGTACGGCGCCGGGTGAGAGAATCATGGCCAGGTCGGCGCTGTTGTCACGAGCGCTGTAGGTTGGCCAGCGCCACCAGTCAGCCATGAGCGCTATCCCCTGACCGATCGTTGCTGCCACGGCCAATGTCACCACGATCTTTCCGAACAAGGGCGGCAGGACAATCGTGAACCTGCGAACCATTATCACCGCAGCGGTGACGCCGAGTGCGACCAACAATGCCAACCCGGCCGCCTGGTACTTGACATCGTCAAAGACAAACTCCCATCCCAGTCGCTCGGCCAATCCGGACCATGCCTGACTCACCACCACCAGCGCGATGGGGTACAGCAAGACAGGAAACAGCCACGAGGCGCCACCCTTGGACTCATAAGATTTCATCTCGCACCATAACTTCGACAGAATCATGGCCGTCGCCCCACAGAAGGGATAAATCAGAACCATCTCGTAGCGCAGTGGTTGGTAGTTCCAAATCATCAGCGATCCGTAAAAAGCGACAATCATGGCCGCGACAAAAAGCTGCCCGCTCATCAGAGAGGAGAGGTTTTCGCTCCACGATCCGCGCCGGCTGAGAGAGAACAGGACGAATCCAAGGTAAACGGCGCCGAGAATCGACACGATGGTCATCCTTGGAAACAGGTCGGACGAAATCCCGAACGACACAAACTTCCAGACGAAATCATCGAACGAATGTAGTCCTTCGGGAGTGCCATACAGGTCGATTGTTTTTTCACCGATATATCCAGCCACTTCGCTTTGCAAAGGCAGATAACTGAACAGAACCCAGAACAGTCCAATCAGCGCAAAGCCGGCCGCAAAGAGCATAGGACGTGAGGCGCGGGCCGAACGGCCGCCACGGTCTACATATACAGCCTGATGCAACAGAAAGCAGGCGAACGGAAACAGGAATACCACGCCCAGTATCTTGCCGAAAAAGACAGCCGCAGCTAAAGATGCGCCCGCCGTCAGAAAAGCCCACCATCCGCGGAAATGTGTGATCAGAACCAGAGCGCCTGAGGCGAAAAACCACATGGCGTTTTCAAGAAAGGGAAGTCGCCCATAGAAGAACTGGTTATAGTTGAAACAGATCAGGATCAAGTAAATGACACCCGCCAGATTGCCGGCGGTCTTGCGCAGGAATAGAAAAAACAGCAGCAGACCACCGTATGAATATACCAGACCGACCAGATTGGATTGTTGGATACCTGTTCCAATCAGCTTGAATACTACTGCGGCAAGAGCCGTAACGGACGATTTCAGAAAGAAGACCAGGCGTGTGTCGCCGAAGGGATTGAAGTCACCACCCTGCACGAACATTTTGGCGAACAGTGTGTACTGGGGCGGATCAGTATAGACGTCAGTCGATCCTGATACGGTCGCCGGCGGGTCGGCATCAAGATTCCAGACCCGCAAGAGCAGAATCAGCACCAGCAGGCACAGGACGAGAATCGTGGTCCTGGACATACGATACCGTTTTGTGACAGCTTTACCCAAAGAAAGCTTTCACCTTCTCGGCAACAAACGTGACCTGTTCGTCCGACATCTCAGGGTAGATCGGTAGCGATAGAATCTCGTCGGCCAGCTTCTCGGTAATGGGGAAATCCCCCGCACGATGGTCGAGATGATCGAACGCCTTTTGCCGATGGATCGGGATCGGGTAATGGATCAACGACGGCACACCATGCTCACCAAGGTACTTTTGCAACTGGTCACGCTGCTCGGTTTCGATAACGTACAGATGAAACACCTGATCGATATCATCTTCAAAGTTCGGTAGCTTGATCGGCAAGTCAGCTAAGAGTTGGTTGTACAGTCTGGCCACCCGGTTGCGTTCGGCGTTCCAGCGGTCGAGATGCGCCAGCTTTATTTTGAGTACCGCTCCCTGGATACCTTCCATGCGGGCGTTGTAACCGAGGAGATCGTGAACATACTTCTTGTCGGAGCCGTGGTCGCGCAGCATGCGAACTCTCCGATCGAGTTCCGGATCATCGGTTGTCACCGCCCCGGCCTCACCATAAGCGCCGAGATTCTTGCCCGGATAGAATGAGAAGGCCGCTATCCGCCCGATGGCCCCGGCCTTTTTCCCTTTGTAGCGGGCGCCGTGCGCCTGGGCGGCATCCTCGAGCACAACGATATCGTGCCGAGTTGCCAGTTGCATGATTGGGTCCATGTCGGCCGGTCGGCCATAGAGATGGACCGGGATGATGGCGCGGGTTCTTGACGTGATCGCCATCTTGAGCAGCACAGGATCCATGTTGCGCGTTTCGGGATCGACATCGACCAGCACCGGTCGTCCCCCGGCGTGCTCAATGGCGGCTGCTGTGGCAATGAAAGTATTGGCTGCGGTGATCACTTCGTCACCCGGGCCGACGCCCAATGCTTTGAGGGCCAACGTCAGCGCGCTGGTGCCGCTGTTGACACCGATGGCGAACTTCGTACCGCAGTATTCGGCGAAGGCGCTCTCAAACTCATTCACAGCCGGACCGAGGACATAGGCGCTACTGTCGAGCACTTTATGAATAGCCTCATCGATTTCGGACTTGATCGATTGGTAGTTCGCTTGCAGATCGAGGTATTTGATTTCCATAGTCATTCCTTATGCGTTATAGGCATCACACCCTTCGACTCCGCTCAGGGTGACACCGTCGAAACCGCAGGGGTTTCGACCTACGAGAAACTGACTTACGGCATCCGGCCTGCTACCGTTCGAATACGATCCTCCCCCCCAACAGCGTCTTGTGCACGCGACCCGAGAGCTTCCAGCCGATAAACGGCGAGTTCTTTGACAAAGAACGGAAGTCCTTTGCTTTCACTGTCCACTTTTTATCGGGGTCGATGATCGTAATGTCGGCTGTCGATCCTTCCTGCAGCGTGCCGCCCGGCAGGTTCAGAATACGCGCCGGGTTAATCGTCATCTTACGGATCACGTCCGCCCAACTCAAGTAACCCTTATCGATGATAAACGTCTTGATCAAACCGAGGGTTGTCTCAAGACCGATCATACCGGGCGGCGCCTGGTCGAACTCACAATCTTTCTCCTCCATCGAGTGGGGAGCATGGTCGGAGGCTATGCAGTCGATCGTGCCGTCGACAAGGCCCTCAATCACCGCCTCCCGATCCCGAACCGAACGCAGCGGCGGATTAACGCGCAGGCTGGTGTTGAACTCCTTGCTGATTTCATCGTCGGTCAGCACCAGGTGATGCGGCGTCGCTTCGCAGGTGACGTTCACTCCCTCACGCTTGGCCTGCCGGATAGCGTCAACTGCCCCTTTCGTGGTAACGTGCAGTATGTGCAATCGACTATTGGCCACGCGGCAAAGGGCTATATCGCGCAGCACAGCGATCTCCTCAGCAACCGGCGGCGCTCCTTTCATGCCCAGTCGCGCCGACTGGTACGATTCGTTCATGATGGCGCCGCTGCACAAGTACTGATCCTCGGCGTGCTGCATTACCGGTATGTTGAACATGCGCGCATATTCAAGCGCCCGACGCATCAACTCCGGGTTCTGTACATAGTGGCCGTCGTCGGTGATGGCCACCGCGCCGACCTTAACCAAATCGCCGATCTCAGCGAGCTCCTTGCCTTCGATCAACTTGGTGGCGGCGCCGATCACGTAGACTCTTGCGTCGGCGTGTTGAGCGCGGTCCTGCACGAACTTGACCGTCTCCTGGTTATCGATTACCGGTGACGTATTGGGCATGCAGCAGATCGATGTAAACCCGCCCGCCGCCGCCGCGCGACAACCGCTAATAACCGTCTCTTCATCTTCCCGTCCCGGTTCACGAAGGTGAACGTGCATATCTATCAGACCGGGCGCCACCATCTTGCCGGCGGCATCGACGATTTGATCGTCGTCGAAACTTTTCAACACAGCGGTCGACTTACCGGCTGCGGCAATCCTCGACACCGCACCGTTCTTTATGAAGACGTCGGCGTCACGTCCGAATCCCAGGGCCGGATCGATGACTCGCCCACCCGTTATAACCAGATCGTATTTCTTACTCGCCATTATTCCGTCTCCCTCTCTTCACGATCGGACAAGAGGTACAGCACCGCCATCCGCACGGCTTGTCCGTTGGTGACCTGGTCGAGAATCACCGAACTTTTACCGTCGGCCACGTCGCTGGCCAGTTCGACGCCTCGGTTGATCGGTCCGGGGTGCATGATCGTGTAATTCTTGTTGAGCCGCTTGAGCCGTTCGCGGTTGACGCCGAAAAGCGCCGAGAACTCCCGTCGCGATGGAAACAATCCGGCCTGCTGCCGCTCGGCCTGAATGCGCATGACGTTGACCACATCGGCGCCGTCCAAAGCCTCATCCAGGTTGGTGTAGACATCACACCCAAACTGTTCCACTTCGTACGGCATCAGAGTCGAAGGTCCACACAGGGCTACCGACGCGCCCATGGTCTTCAAACCCCAGATGTTCGAGCGGATCACCCGCGAATGTTTGACGTCGCCGATCAGCACCACCCGCAAACCGTCGAGTTTGCCGTACTTCCGGCGAATCGTGAACATGTCCAACAGCGCCTGAGTGGGATGTTCATGGCAGCCATCACCGGCGTTGATGATGTTGGTGTCCATGCACTGGGTCAGGAAGTACGGCGCACCGGAAGAGCCATGCCGCACCACTGTCATGTCGATCTTCATCGCCTCGATGTTCTGAACCGTGTCGCGCAGTGACTCACCTTTCTTCACCGACGATGTTGAGGCGCTGAAGTTCACCGTGTCCGCCGACAGTCGTTTCTCCGCCAACTCAAAAGAGATGCGGGTTCGTGTCGATGGTTCATAGAACAGATTCAGAACGGTTATGCCGCGCAGCGTGGGGACTTTCTTGATACGTCGTTCGATCACTTCGCGAAAGGTCACGGCGGTGTCGAGGATCGACTCGATGTCCTGGCGTGGAGCGCCCTCAAGACCCAGCAAGTGACGTGAGCTAAGCCGGCTCATTTCTTACCCTCCGCCTTTCGAGTTGCGCTCTTCGCTGTAGCCTTGCCGTTGGCGGTCTGCTTGTCGTCGCGTTCGACGAGCACTTGATCGGCGCCGTCTTTCTCATCAAGCTGAACCACCACCCGGTCCGACTTGGAGGTTGGGATGTTGGCCCCGACGTAGTCAGCTCTGATCGGCAACTCCCGGTGACCGCGGTCGACAAGGACTGCCAGTTGAATGGTGCGAGGTCGTCCGAAGTCGACGATCTGGTCCAGTGCCGAGCGCACCGTGCGTCCGGTGAACAGCACATCGTCGACTATGATTACATTGCGATCGACGATCCCAAAAAGAATATCGGTGCGCTGGACAATCGGCTGGTCGAGTTTGGAGTGAACATCGTCGCGGTACAGACTGATATCCATCAGTCCCACCGGTACTTCCACACCTTCCAGGTCGCGGATGGTGGCTGCAATACGGCGCGCCAACGGGGCGCCACGGGTCAGGATGCCTATCAGCACGACGCTGTCAGCTCCGGAGTTATGCTCCAGAATCTCATGCGCGACTCTGGTGAGAGCCCGGCTGATCTTCTTGGCGTCCATTACGACGTCATTCTTGGCAGGCAAGGATACCTCCTGTATCGAGAAAAATGAAATATGAATCAAAAACCCGGATGCGTTTGACGAGGTTTGCGAAGTATGCTGTCAGCAATTGCTTTCGTCCTTTAGTGACCTCACCGGATCACCTTAAAAGGGACTTCCTACGACATGCCGGAACCGACCGGAGCACGACGTTGGACGATCTCCCGAATGATCTATCGATCAATGATAACAGGTTTTCAACCGCAGTCAAGCAAGCCGAAGAAAAAACTCTAAGTGGTTGTTGAAAAAGTCATAATCCCGTCATTGCGAGGCCATAAATGGCTTCTTCCGCTACGCGGCAATCTCCAATTGTTGTGAGGCCGCCACTGCTGTGGGCGGCAGACGTCCTCGTCTGCCCCTTGATCACCTTGGATACGTCCTTCAAAGAGGCAAACCGGGAGGCCGGGTGGCCCAGGGCTTGGAGGCTGTCTCATAACTCGGTTGTGAATGCATCGTCCTCACCACTGTTTATGTGCACAGATTCTAACACCGCGTAGGGTGGGGGCTTGTCTCCCACCAGTGAATGCCACGTGTGGCCGGCGGACACAAGGCCCGCCGCTACGCGACAGAAAAAGCGACTTTTGAGACAGCCTCCTTGCCCTGGGTTTCCAGAGATTGTTACTACTTACTTTCCCACTCCTAATTTACCCCCACCCATCCACGCTGTAAAGCAGAATCGCTGTATCCACGTGGTGCACGAGGACGTACACCACACAAGAACCCTACCAATTCCTCCCAGAATACGACGGCACAACCATCAATAAAGGATCATCCAATGGATACCATTACCAAACAGACTGCCGCATTTGTCACCGCCAAACCGTTACGGCCACGTCATCACCACCGATCCTATTATCCGAGTATAAAAACAGACAAAACGAACCCATTTGCACGCCGCTCACCCAGCTATAGGAATGTGACAAAAAGGGCCGCACGAAGTGCGAAAAAGTGATTTATCACCGAAACGAACCCATTTCACCACCCATCCCGTTTGGCAACAACGAAAGGACCCAAAACGAACCCATTTTCAAGGCTACTTGATCAACCCCCCGCCCAGCAAGATATCCTTGTCGAAACCCGCCTTCGGCGGCCCTTCGGACCAGGGGTTTCGACCTACTTGTCTGAAAAGCCGTGTCTTCACCCTCCCAGCTCCCCATACACCTTCTCTGCATACCGGTCGGTCATGCCCGCGATGTAGTCGGCAGCGACAATCTCGATGCGTTCACCATCAAGCATCTGTTGAAAGCGCGGCGGCATTAGTGATGGTTCGGCCAGGATGCGTCTGAAGATGGTCGTGATTATGTCTCCCGCACGCTCCGACATCGTGACCAAATGTTGGTGCTTGTACAGTCGTTGGCGCAGGAAACTTTTCAACTGTGAAACAAATGTACCTATCTCCTCGGAGTAAGCGCATGGTTTCTCCGGCGCCTGTCTGACAGAATCGAGATCAGTGATGCCGAGACGGTCAATACGCGACGATGTTTCGTTGATGACATCGGTCGCCATGCGATTCACCAACTGTCGCACCAGGGCGTAGCGCTGGTAATCGGAGGCCGGATCTTCGCCGAGCGGAGGCGTCGGACCGACCAGTTGGCTGCAGAAGTCACTGCTGATCAGTTGATCGAAACTGAGAATGCCGGCCGAGAGGCCGTCATCGATATCGTGAGAGTTGTAGGCGATTTCATCAGCGATGTCAACCAGCGCCGCCTCCAGAGTCGGCAGTTGATCGCTGTCGAATCCCGGCGCAGTGATCGGTGCACTGGTCTCATGCTTGACGATCCCTTCGCGCACTTCGTAGGACAGGTTCAGACCGGGATGCCGGGCGTAGCGTTGTTCGAGAATGTCCACCACCCGGAGGGATTGGTGGTTGTGATTAAAACCACCCTGCTCGGCCAGCAATTCGTTCAGTACATCCTCGCCCGCATGACCGAACGGGGTGTGGCCAAGGTCATGCACCAGCGCAACGGCCTCGGTGAGGTCTTCATTGAGTCGCAGGTTGCGCGCGAGCGTGCGAGCGATCTGCGCCACCTCGATAGTGTGTGTGAGACGGGTGCGAAAATGGTCCTTCTCGTGCGGAATGAAAACCTGCGTCTTGTATTCAAGCCGCCTGAAGGCTGCCGAATGAATGACGCGGTCGCGATCCCGTTGGAAGGCTGTGCGTAGCGGGTGTTCCTCTATGGGATAAACCCGACCGCGACTGTCGTTGGCCAGAGCGGCATACGGCGCCAGCGATTTCTGTTCGCGTTGTTCAATCTCTTGTCGTGTAAGCAGCACTCAGGCACCTTTCTCGTCAGTTCGTGGACCCACTCCGCACCAGAGCTAACGCCACCGTGTGCGAAATCCCGAGCCGAGGATGATAAGACGCAGCTATAGTTATCAGGTAACTCTTGTAGTTCAACTCAACGCCGCCACCATAAACGACCGGCGCCGAGGTCACCCCCCAGAAGAAACTTCCGCGCTGTGACAGACGGATCTTTTGGCCCAGACCAAACTGCGGCTTTTCTGTTTTCTCCAGCGTCAATCGTCCGGTGACCGAGTATGGTCCCGGCCCGATCAATTCCATATACAGCGTGGAGACTATGTTGATCTCGGGACTTCCATCGCTCAACTGTGGTGTCGTAAGGTTCTCAAACATCAGGGCTGCTTTTAGTCGTTTTGTACTGTAGCCGCAACCGACGCCGGCGGTGACAGCGGTGAGGTTTTCATAAGATCCTCCAAACTCAAGTTGCATGGCCGACAGCGTCACGCCAATTGCTGCCGAATCGATCCGGCAGCCCAGGGCCAATCGTCCTGTTTTCTCGGAATAGAGTTCACTACGACCGAACTGAGAGAAACCAAGCGCCACGGTCCAGCGGCCCAACCGACGAGCCGCCACACCATACACCCGATCCAACTCTTTCATGGCGAACTTGCGAGAGTACCCGTTCTCTACTTTGAGTTCGCCAGCCATGATGCCGCCAACGGGAACCGACAACAATTCGAGAGCCGACGACTCCGCCAGCATCACTGTGTTGCCCATGCCGTCAGGAAGGTCGGCGTTCGGATCGAATACACCCCACACTGCGCTGGGGACCAGGGAAATGACCAGAAATGGAATAAGGGCACGTCGCATCATCATCGTGCAATCACAATTGGTTTCTTGACCGCTCCGGCCCCTTCGATTTCGCAATACAGGATGTAGATGCCGATCGGCAGCCGCTTGCCACCGTCGGAACAGCCATCCCACACGTACGTTTCGCGACGGAACGAACCCTGATCGAAATGCCTGACCACCCGACCCTGGCGATCGTATATCCTCAACTCAAATTGGTCTGTGTCGGGACCGTCCAGCGTGATGACGACGGAGTCTTCGTGGCCGTCACCATCAGGAGAAAACACTTCGGGCGTGACGGTCAGTACCAGTCCCCGCGCGTCGTCACCGAACACCACACTATTGGCTTGTCCGGGTGAGCCGCCGGATTCCCCCGAGCGACCCCAGTCGTTTCGCCGTGCGTACTCTTCACCACGGCACCAGGTGTGGTCGTCATCGAACACGGCGTCATACGCAAAGCGGTCGGCCTCAAGAGAAAACCCATCCACCAATCGGACGGTATCGAAGTCATCGTTCAACGGTGACCAACTCGTCGGTTCGATCAGGAGTCCGTCAAAAACTGGGTAGCGCTCGGTGAACGCGGCTGCTGATCGAGTCAGCACTACCCGCTGTCCGGGTGCGACCATGATACCGGTAGCGGTAATCAGTTCGACCTCCTTGTAATCACCAATACACCACCCGGCCAGGTCGTATGGGACGTCGAGGCGATTGATGATCTCGATCCATTCGCCAAGAGCGCCAGCGGCCGGTTTCGGCATGAGTTCGCTCAACCGAAACGGTGGAAACTCCGATGCCGGTGCTGTAAAAATACGCGTGTTGTTACGCAGTCGATCATCCGCCGGCAGGACAGCCATCAGGTCGACATACATGTTGTCGAAGACATACTCGCCGTTGGTCTCAAATGACTCTCCCGGACTCAGTGATGGTATCTCAAACTGATCCAGCCAGGGACCCGGCGTACCGGATGGATCTGCGGCGTAGTATAGAGACAGTACTGTCTCATCGAACATCTCAAGACCACGATTGACCAGCGTGAAACTGAGAATGGTCGTGCCGTCATCGTTAGTCGCCGATACGTCCTCAAGGGCCAGGTCAGAACCGACCGGTGTTACGGAGTTGACCACACCGGGCGTGGAACCTTCCCAATCGACCGACGGCTCAACACTATTCGAGTGCGCCGATACACGTTCCAACGAAACGCCGTCGACACCGGGCTCCGTCCAGGTGACGTCTGAAACCAGGTGACCATCATGGAACAGTTGTATGGAGCCACCCTTGTTCACCAGCGAGAAGGTCGCTTCGATCGGTGTTAGAATGGCTGTCTCGCTCGGTGTGTCCCCCCAGACGCCGGAGTTGTCACCCCAATGACCTTCGAACGACGCCCCGTCGGTAGATACTAATTTCCGGCAGATGACCAGAAACTCGTGAGGTCCCAGAAAACACCCGGGGGCAAAGGTGATCGTAGCATCGTCGACAATCACCTGGTAACCGTCCATGAGCACAGCCTGGTCGGAGTTCACGTACAGTTCAAACCACTCGAGATTGGTAGCTCGTCCCGGTTCGTTGATCATGGCCTCATTAACCACGACCTCTGCAATCACGGTTGACGCTATGCACACGACACCGATCACGAATGCAAACAGCTTTGGACAGCGTCTGATCTTCACCATACGGCTCGCACCTCAAGCGACAGGGCCGTCCGATGACGCTCGCTCGCATCCCGGTCATAGGTTCGGCTCATCTTGACGGCAATAGTCATGCCATCCCAAATAGTCTGTTCGTTTCTAAGAAAGAGGTACCAATAGTCCACGGTCCCATTGCGCCCATCCAGCCTGGCCAGATTCGACCACAATTGCAGCCTTCCCGCTCTCGCTGTTCGATAGTCCAGGTGAATGAAGGCCGAGATGTAATCGGACCGACCGCTCTTCGTATTATAGGCAATATAACCTCTGACGGCGGCCTGGCCAGTAGTAAATCTGACTTCCAGTCGAGTGCGACGGGAAGTAGTGCCGTTCGCATCTCCGGCGACAAGGCGGCGACGTGACTTGACCAGGTGGTCCAGACGTAACGAAAGTCTCGGATGAAACTGCCTGAGCAATCCTGACAGCAGTTGCAGATCAGAGCTGTCTCGATGTTGCCCTGAATACAACAGACTGTTCACGAATTGTATCCGGTTTGACACCAGGACAATGGTTCTTATCATCCCTCCTTGATGTCCTGATCTTTTGTCACTCAGTTCGAAATCAACATCCTCAAGATAGATAGTCCGCCGACTGCGGCCGCTCTTGCTGCCGCCCGAAAGATCGAGATAACTTTCACCATAGCTCCATGCGGCGTACTTTATCTGGGCGGTGCTGAACCGATGCCGACCTTCGATCAGCATCCCTCCCCACCCGGTCTGCTTCCCCGCCTGGGCACAGAGTTCCATCGCTGTGTAGCCACCGCGATAGCGATAGCGAGCCGACGGCGCTATTTTCGCATCGTAGAGAGACTTATCCGAGTGCCGATTGCTCAAGCGATTGACCCCCACGATGACACCGGGACTGAAGGAACCCATCTTCCAGGCGGCCATTCCGGCAACGGTAGACAAACTGTGGTCAGCGTCGCGGTTGAACGATGAGAGCAGTTGGAGTTGCACCGCTCTCACTTGCATCTTGACGTAGAGTCCGTTGTATCCACCGTAGTCGGGGAACAGGAAAGACTCACCCTTGAGTTGTTCTGAGAAATCGAGCAACTTGCCCCGGTAGCCGAAGGCAGTGCCCAACCCAAGTCTTCGCGTGTAGTTCCCCAGACGAAGTTCGCACAATCGACCCTTACTCCTTCGCAAAGCTACGCAGCGCCTTGCTATCCGCTCAACGCCGGAGTGGTCTCTCTGGATAAACAGTGACGTCGTCCAGTGGGCCAGGCTCCACCGCATGCTTCCACGGTACTGAGATTCCGACGCTTCTTCCAAATACTGATAGTAACGGTAGCGAAATTCGCCGTGCGTGTCGGAATCCGAACGCACCCTCGGGTCGAACCCGGATTGTTGTTCCTTTTGAAGAGAGGTTGATAACGAAATCGTATCGCCGTGGAAGTAGCTAAGGTTCGGCACCTCATCCAGGAGATGGCGATTAGTGGTGTCGATGCCGGTGCGGATAACTTCACGAAGTATCAGAAACTGGTAGTAGTCGATTTCACCGGCGGCCAGAGCGAGGTACTAACTCATCTTCGGAAGGATAGACCTCGGTCGACAACTCTTGCGACACTGCTGCCGAGGTGATCACCAGGACGAGAAGTAACGCCGGCGCGAGTTTCTGCAAGATCAACTCAGTTGGTACTTTTTCAGTTTCCGATAAAGCGTGCGTTCGCCGATGCCGAGTATACGGGCCGCTTCTTTGCGGTTACCGTCGGTTTGAACGAGCACGGCCCTGATCATGTCTTCTTCCATCGCCTCGAGACTGCCGGCCTCACCGGCAGGAGGAGACTCATCAATATCGGCTTCTTGAGCTTCACCGGGGATGTGGGCGGTGATCAGGTCGCGCAACATGCGCACCTCGTTCCCAAGCGACAGGATGGCGTGATAGATCAATTCGTGCCCGGCTTCTTCCACCGTTTTGCCGGTCGACACCGGCAGATTCCTGGCGGCGACATACTGCTCGTCAAGGAAGCGCTGCACGTCGTCGGTTTCGACCAGCCCCTTGCCTTTAAGAGCCAGCATTCGGTCGGCGAAATTCCGCAACTGACGGACGTTGCCGGGCCAGTCATATTTCATCAACAATTCCAATGCGGAATCCGAGCAAGTCAATTGTAAGTTCTCGCGCCAAAAATGTTCCAGGAGGGGCAGAATGTCACCCTTGCGCTCCAGGAGCGACGGCAGAACGATCTTGATCACGGCCAGCCTGAAATAAAGGTCCTCACGAAATGTCCGGTCATTGATCGCTTCGGTCAGGTCGCGATTGGTAGCCGATAGGATTCGGATGTCGGACTTGTGTGCAACCGAGGAACCAACAGGATAAAACGTGCCGTCCTCCAGCACCCGCAGCAGCTTCACTTGCATGTCGGCTGAGGTCTCTCCGATCTCGTCGAGAAACAAGGTGCCTCCATTAGACTTGCGAAACAGCCCCTCACGGCGACCCACCGACCCGGTAAAAGCGCCCTTCTCATGACCGAACAACTCCGACTCCAGGATTCCTGAGGCCAGGGCGCCGCAGTTTATCGCTACATAAGGACGCTCGGCGCGACGGGAATGATTGTGGATAGCCCGCGCCACCAACTCCTTGCCTGATCCCGATGCTCCCACTATTAGAATAGCCATGTCGGTGGGTGCTATCCGTTCGATAATTTCCGCCACCGCTTTGATCCGACTTGAGCGACCGACGATACCGTACGTGCGCAGGAGTTGCTTCAAACGCAGAATGTGCCTGACCTTGTCGGCCACGTGATCGTGTCCGACTGCCTCCGATACGACACCGTCGATATGATCCGGCTCGGTTTCTATGGCCAGATCGTCCTCGACTATCTTCCAGATTTCCATCAGGCCGTTGGATCGACGCAAGCGGGAGACCACCGCAGCAGTGAGGTCGGTGCGAGTTCCATGATACAGGATCAGATCAACCCGCGTCTCCTTGACGATCTGGTATAACTGAGATAGCTCCGTACAGGTTTGGCCTATCCTCTGCCAATCCGTGTCGCTGTACTCACTCGCCGCCGGATGTTTCAGGACAACGACTCGTCGCAGTCTTTCTTCGTCAGTCATCTCAGTCACAATTCGAGAACACTCCAACTCTATCGATAGCGCTTCTTTTTCTTCGGCGCTTCGGGATTTTGTGTGGGTAAAACGTTCCAGATAGAGTATTCTATCTGACATGAGAGATAAAGATCTTTATGCCCGCATCCTCGGAATCGAGGAGCCCTGGTTTGTTCGAGAGGTGGATTTGCAGCTTCAGGC
>JAUWIB010000113.1 GCA_030605565.1 bacterium | reverse complement strand
GCCTGAAGCTGCAAATCCACCTCTCGAACAAACCAGGGCTCCTCGATTCCGAGGATGCGGGCATAAAGATCTTTATCTCTCATGTCAGATAGAATACTCTATCTGGAACGTTTTACCCACACAAAATCCCGAAGCGCCTCTGATGTTATACCTTGGACTGTGGAGACCGTTGGTGTTGAAACCTGTTCCGAGCGGGACGTAATGGACCCGGGAACCCGGAAGTATCTATGACCTGGAGACACGCACAACTGAATCTTCGATAGTAACAACAAAACTATAATGCACATTGTCACACCACCTCATAAAGAAAGAAACCACCACCACCCGGTAGTTTTTGGAAGGTTCCACAAGTGAGGCTGTCCCACAAGTTGCGTTTTCTGTTGCGTAACGGCGCGGGGGTTGTCTCCGCCGATTACAAGTGAAGTTTACTGGGGCGAGGCAAGGCCACTCCCT
This sequence comes from bacterium, assembly GCA_030605565.1. GTDB lineage: Bacteria > Zixibacteria > MSB-5A5 > GN15 > FEB-12 > JAJRTA01. The sequence continues at coordinate 22,618 of JAUWIB010000113.1, read as the reverse complement.
ACGCGGGGTTACGTGATCCCCTTGGGAACGAAGTTCTCTGTTACCTTGGTGTGGCGAACCTCTGACAACCTCAAGGCGGATGGGCCGCCCGGGCACATGTCTCCTCAGAAAAAGTAGCGTGCACGGAACTCTATCTTCCAGTCGTTCACCTTGTCGCCGTATTCGGTGTCATCGCCTCCGAACAGAACACCAAGCCGGGATCGCAACTCCAGGTTCTCAACACCGGTGTAGCTGACTTCAGGAATGAGATTGAACGAACCATCATCCAGATTCAGGATACTGAACAGAGCGGGGGTCACGTAAAGCCATCCGAAGGGTTCTTTTTGGGATGCCTTCAGGTAAAGGTAGTTCCGCATAAAGTTGGGTAGTTGGTAACTCGAAAGGTCGGGACGGGCGATAATCAGTTGGGAGTCATCGGCATCGCCGACAAAACGGAACAAATCCTCGGCTTCCTTCTCGGAATATCCTTTCCCATTGTCGTAATACTCGAAGATTAACGTGGTATTAGTGGGCGCCAGATAGCGGACTCCCGCCAGAAAACTCAAGGCATCATACTTCTCAGGAGTGACGATTCCGTCTGCACCAACGACTCTTTTCTGGAAATCGGTTGTCAGCGCCGCTTCTCCATGCACTTCGAAGTTGGCGGTGATGTTCCGGGAAACGGTAAGGCCATACTGAGGGGTTCGGCTTCCCGAGGACAAGGCCATCAGATCGATGTCGGTGTCGTGGAGCAGAAGGTAGAGTTTGCCAGCCACGTTGATGCGATGTTCCTTGCCGAAAGCAGAGTTGATATCGTCAGAAACCGGCAGGAGCACTCCGGTGAAAGCGACGGTCTTGAGCGGTCCGGAGAAGCTTTTCACGATGTCCGCAAGCGCCACCCAATAACCGGCCAGTGACAGATCGGGATCCGATGGATTCTTGCTCCGGCCCACGAAGTTGGTGGGGTTCCAGGCGTACCCCTTGCCCCACCGAAGCAATGTTTTCCCCACGGTAACGTAGGCGTTGGAACTGACCTGCCAGGAAAGGTTGCCCTCGTAGAGAAGGGCGTCGTCGTGCCATTCCTTGCCGTCATGGCTCTGCTGCAACATGCCGAGGGCATACGCCTTGAATGGTCCTTGCTGAAAGGTGAGACCCGCCTGGAGTTCCACACCGCCCTGCAGGCGGTAGGCATCCTCCTCTTGCCCGATAAAACCGAGCCGGTACAGCGCAGCATCCCGGTCCAGCCCCGCATAGTCCACATTCCCCTGCAGGTAGCCGTCGAGAGACCAGGGGGATTTTGTGAACTCCCTGATGTCGAAAGAAAAGTCGTCAACCCCGGCAGATCGGCTCGCCTCCTGGGCGAAAACCGGACGGCATATCGCCAAAAGGAGAGACAGCCCCACCGCGACGGTTGCCACAACTAATCGCTGCGGAATAAGGGTCACCGCAGCTCGTCAATCCGGGGCAGGAAGTTCAGGGTGAACGTCTCGTCGCTGAACTCGCGGGCTTTGATTTCGGCAAACACCATCACGGAGCGATACCCCTTCTGCAGAGGGCTGTCCGTTTCGAGCACGCTGGGCCGGACGAGTCCGCCGCCGAAATCCTTGGTCTCGCTGTAGTGGAGAGTCTTTATCAGAATTCCCGTCGATGCGTGACACCGAATCTCTGTGGGGATGACGGTTTTCTTGTCGACCACCATCACGAGCCGTTCGTAGGCCACTGATCCTGAGTTCGCCTTGAGGTTCAGTATATAGTGATCCTCATCCTCGCTGGACGAATCGACGGAATACTCGTTCGAAAAATCAAGTCTCAGGATGTCGGAATTGTTGAACACGCCACCGACGATCGACTGCAGGCTGGTGATGCGAAGGGGCTTGCCGATGTTGGGCAGGTAGAGCCACATGTTGTCCTCAAGGCGGAGCGTGCTTCTCCCCTTCTCGCTGGCCGGTGAAAGGAAAAGGGCAACCATCCGATCCTGACCCTTCTTGATCGTGTAGAGCACGAATTCCTTCTTGCTGCCGTCCGGCTCGATGTTGATGAGCTTGCGGTACATCTCGTAGGACTCGGGATTGAGGTTGCGGTCTACCTGACGCAGGATCGCCTCCCCATCAAGGGCGTGGGTCAGCGGAGAGATACCGATTAAGGCAGTTGCGATTATGATCGTGGCGAGGATTCTATTCATCTTCTCGTTCCTTCGTGTCGTTTGACGGCCCGGCAGCACCGCCTTGTCTTTATCCGGCTCCATTATACCTGGCGCATTGCCGTGACCGGTTCCATTCGTGATGCTTTATACGCCGGCTGCAGGCTGGCGAGCGTCGATACGATGACAACCAGCAGCGACACAACGACGATTTCCATCGGGTCCAGCGTTGGAGACAACAGAAGGCCCTTTTGGCGGCCAAAGTCAAAAGTGAGGGGGCTGGCCTGAAGAACAGCAATCGCCGCCAGAGAAAGCGCGGCGCCGACAACTGACCCCAGTATGCCTAAGCTGAGTCCTTCGACCAAAAAGAGCGACAGGATCTTCCCGGGGCTGGTCCCGACGGCGGCAATGGTCCCGATCTCCCTGATCCGCTCAAAGACCGCCATGATCATGACATTCATCACGCTGACCAGCACGATGGAAATGAGCATCAGTTTGATGAAGAGGGTCATCATATCAATCATTCTGGCTATATTATAGAAAGGAGAGAGCTTCTCCCAGGTGTGTATCTCGTATTTCGGTTTCCCCTGCTTGTTCAACTCCCCCCCCAAGCCTGCCGCCAGTTGTTTTCCTACGCTCTCCAGCGCATCAGGATTTTTGAGGCGGATGGCGTATTCGTTAGCCTCATTTTCCGTAATTCGAAGGATTTCCCGGGCGTCATCAAGGTGGATGTAGCCGTCTCGCCCACCGGGTCCGGAGATTCCCTCGAGGATACCGCTTACGATAAACGTCTTGGCATTCACCGAACCATCCTGGTTGGTAGCAACCACCACCACGGTAGCCCCAAGTTTCACGTTCATTCCCAGGGCCAGCAGTTCCGGCATCAGGATTTCACCCGGTTTGAGCAGGCCGTCCGAAGTCTCCCCTTGCAGGAATCGTTTCGACAGAAGCGGCGACGCCAGAATTTCCCGGACCGGATCGACGCCGTTCAGGCGGATGTTGGTCGTCTCCTCGAAGTTACTGAGCATCCCTCCGAACTTGATGCGTGGAGAGTAGGCCTCTACGTCGTCCAGTGCGTCCAGCGCAGTTTCGAGTTTCTGCATGTCCGCACCGCCGAGATTCAGATGGAGGGGAAGATTATCTATGGAGGCCACATAACCGCGTTTGTGGATCTGGAGGTGGCCCAGCATAGAGTCTGTGATCTGGCCGATCATCATGGATTTGAAGGCGCCGGAGATGGAGACGAAGAGAAGTACGGCCATGACGCCGATCGTGATCAGCGCAGAAGTGAGTAGCGTGCGCCTCTTGTACCGGAGGAGATTCCGGAGGGCAATCTTCAAAATGTTATTCATCGCCCGTTCTCCTGTCTTCCCGACTGACGAGAAGGCCGTCTTCGAGCGTGTACACGATCTCCGCTTCGCCCACGATCTTGGGATCGTGCGTGGAAAAAATGAAGGCTGTCTCTCTCTCGGCCTTCATGGACTTCATGAGGTTGATCACCATGAAGGCGGTGTCATGGTCCAGATTGGCCGTCGGCTCGTCGGCGAGAACCACTTTCGGGCTGCCCACCAAGGCTCTGGCGACAGCCACCCTCTGTTTCTGGCCACCCGAGATCTGGCCGGGATATTTTTTCAACTGATCGGTCATTCCCACCGCCTCAAGGAGAGTTTCAATCCGTTCGCGCCTCTCCCGTGCGTTGTAGCCTGCTGTCATGAGCAGCGGGTACTCCACGTTTTCATAGACGGTGAGGACCGGGATGAGGTTGAAATCCTGGAAGACGAAGCCAATGTTCTTCCCTCGGAACCTCGCTCCGTCCGACCGGCCCAGCGAGGCCACTTCAGTACCGGCAACAGTGAGGTGTCCGGATGTAGGGCGGTCGAGACAGCCGATCAGGTTGAGCAGTGTCGTCTTTCCACTACCCGAAGGGCCCACAAAAGACACAAAACTCGCCGGTTCGATCTCGAAACTCAGTCCCTTGATGGCCCTGACTTGAACTTCTCCGGCTTGATAGGTCTTGGCGATATCTTTGGCGTAAACGAGACTCATCGTGTTAAGTTAATCCCGCGACTGCCCGGACGCAAATCCTATCTTCTCAATGTGTTCACTAAATCAAGGGAATTCAGATACACCAGATCCAAAATGGGGACACTAAGCCCACGTGAAGATCAAATGGCTTGGTGACCGATTGGTGACCGCTTTCCGAATATGATCTTAAGTCCCTGGTGTCTACCATTCCACCACTCCGGCACAGGCTATGCCTGTATCCAGTTGGCACTGCGGCAGGAAGTTAGGTGATTATTAGAGCGGATGCAAGAAGCTATTAGTCTCCCAACGCTAATTTCACTACGTCATCCGGTGGCGCATCAAACTCATAAACCCACACAAAGGGGAGGGGCTTTGTGTTAAAAGAGGTTGTTATCACATTCACGGGGAGTGGTTCATGCTTCAACCAATAGGTCCTAGTCATATTTTGTGTATAGGTCTTAGCATTGCTTTCGTAGATTCTGTACTCAGAGAAAATAAATATCTTCAGTTGCTGTGTTGGATTCTTGAGTTTGCCTTCCATTGTTTCGGAATTGTCCCCTATTCCTCTGAAGAATGGAAGTATCTCAAAATTGCCATTTGAACGATCGTTCGGGCCTATTTTCCAAGTAGTTTTTCCAGAATAGTAACGATCTGTGTGAATGTTTTTGTGCTTACCGTATTGTAACACAATTCTAACTTTGAATTCTAATTGGTAGCGTGAATCGTTGTTAACATAAAACACAGTAGTTGGATTTGTTGCCGTTGCCGAATGCGAATCAAACAGCCGTTGTTCGACATCTACTGCAACAACAGGTGTGGACAAATAACCTAAGTGCCTTTCACTGGCTTCGGCAAGCCTATTCGTGTCGAAAGCGTAGCGTGTTAGAACAGACAACGTCAGTATGAGCACAGCAACATTTACGCAGACCATTGAGCTACCAACTCCATAATACCTCGTGACCGCCATGGCTATCAATCCTAAGATCAACACAATCAGCCAAGCATAACGCAGAATATTCTTCATGCTCTGATACTCTCCTTTGAAGATTCAATCACTGGCAGTTAAAATCACTTGTTAGATTGTCTAAATACATAATGTCTATCGATTCCACCACTCCGGCAGCGACTGAGAAGGTAATATGATGTAAATGTGAATGCAATATTAAGATGTCGAAACCACAGGGGTTTCGACCTACGAGGACTCAGACTACAAGTCGGCCAACGAATTGAGATTGCCGCACCACGCGCTTGAAAGCCACTCGTGGCCGCGTGGTTCGCAATGACGGCTTCGGGGGTTTGTCAACCCACCATGAATGGCGAGCCCCCGGTGCTATGTGGCGCTTTGGATCGGTATGACAGCGGGTACTGCCGGAAGAGCGTCTTCTATCTCACTGAACAGGGTGTCGAGTTCTGACAGAAACCGTTCCTTCTGCTCCACGCTGAATTGTTCGGCAAGATTGCGGTAGTAATCGATACCGGTGATCAGGTTGTGCTTGAACTCCCTGAAGTATTTCGCTGTTCTGTCTACCAACCCCTCCGATGCTTCCTGAACTTCCTGACGGAAGTAATCAACGTAGATTGATAGTTCGCTTATGAACATGTGCGGGCGGTCGGAACTGCTCAGTAAAGATAAACGTCCGTAGATATGGCTAACCATTTCCTCCAGAGATGCGACTTTAGAGAAGTTCGCAATGTTCGGGCCGCTGCAGATGGCTGGGTTCGCTTCGGGATCTATCCCGAGTTTCAAAGTCGCGCCGCCGCCAACGCCGTGACAGATGCAGGATTTGGCCAGGACCCGTTCCTTCATGGCGCGCAACCGCTCCGCGGAATGGTCGGACCTGGCAAGCTGCAGGAGTTTCCGATGTTGATACTGTCGAGACGCCCGACAGATTGGGACATCCGTAAATTCGGTGTTGGCTGCCAGATAGCCTTTTGGACACGGACTACCGGGTTCGTCGGTGTCGATCCGTTGGCGGTGTAACTGTTCACTTCCACAGTTGCGCAGTATCCAGAAGGGGACGCCAAGCGGAGAGCGGTCGCTCAAGTACACATCGCTGCCGGCGGCTGCTGACAGTTTCTCAAGGTGAATGTCGTCCACATTTGTTACTTCCGGGACCAGCAGGAAGGGTGTTCCCCAGCCGGTGCCATCGACCCCGAAGTGATGCAGGAGGAACCTGTTTTCATCGGCGGTGCCTATGCCGCCTTGTACTGTGATGCGAACTTCGTGCGGTGACTGAACCTGGGGACGTTCCAAGGCGGCAAGCATCCGGTTGTAGATTTTGTGATGATCATCGATCAGTTCCGTCTTCTTGCGCTTAAACTCATCCAGGATGGGGCCCATCAAGTGTCCCTCAGAAGGGAAGGCGTGACCACCACAATTGAGCCCCGACTCAACCCTGAACTCCGAAACCCACAGTCCTCTCTTGGCCAGATACCGACCTTGAATGATGGCCGAGCGGAAGTCGCTCACCTTCAGAACGATTTTCTTACGGAGAATGCCGTGGTCATCGGGCAGGAAATCGTCGAACTTGGCGAGATAACTGAAAAGGCGTCGGTTTATGCCTGCCGAGAAAACTATGGATGATCGCAGTCCGCTCCTGGCGTAACCTCGCAGAGCAGCCATGGCATCGGCGAACTCCGGTGACCTTTTTCCGCTATCGTCGACGTCGCGGTCCAGCTTAGTCATTATATTAACATCAATGCTGCCCGGAACGGCCTGAGGGCGCAGAGAGTTCTGCAACTCAGTCTTTTGCTTGGGGTCCGATACCTTGAGCATCTCAAGATATGATCGCTTCAAGGGCGCCTCCGGGAGCATCTCAAAGTAGCGCGTAATCTCGCTCCCTGACTCAAATGGCGAGGACTGCAGTGCCTTAACCTGACCACGGATCACCTCACTCAAGAGTTCCAGGTAGGCGGTGATGCGGTTGGCTCGGGGGTCTTCGTCGCTGTCAGGTATTTCTACGTATGGCAGGTCAAGCCTTTCACAATGGAATCGCCGCATCTGTTCTATGAGAACATCATCGACCAGGGAGACCACGGACGAGATACCGTATTTCGCAACTTTCAGGGGCGTGTCAATACTGAAACCGGTGCCCATCACCGGGATGTGGAACAGGTGCGGGCTCTTCGTTGAATAATTCACACCGCCAGTATGGTTGACCGGAGCAACAATGTCAAACGTTTATGCCCATTAACTGAATGAAGGTCCGTGTGTTCTGTCCCCTAAGTAGCCTGCATAATGACTTGCCCATGTTGTGGTGGGGTGATTTTCAGATGGCCCCACACGACAGCAGTTTCCCGCAGGGTCCAAAAAAGCTGTCACAAGAGACTGTTGTGTCAGGTCTTCTCCTGGACACGCTGAAAGCGTGGTTGTGACCCGACACAACCGTGTACGAGGTTTATCAACAAACCTTCGGTCGCGGTATCGGGCGACCCCGCACGACACCTGCCTTCACACCAGATGGCTGTCAGTCGCCTGACAGCACCTGAAATGTCATCGCGAGACCACCCGTTTCGCGTGGTCGTGGCGATCTCAATTTGTTGGCAGACTTGGCGTAAGAGATTGCCGCGCTCCCTACGACACGAGTGTCTTCGGTCGCTCGCTTTCAGAGATGACGAGAAAAGGAGCTTTCCCCACAGCCTCCAACCTATCAGCCACCCGGTATCTGCCACTCCGATCATCCCACAGCCCGGCGCGGCTGGGGCACTTCGCAAAGACTCCAATCGCACCCTATTTCAACACCCCTTCGGTTACGTTATTTGTAAGTCAACTCGGACGGTCGAAACCACCACTTAGTCATTGACTTTCTTACTTTTTTGGCTATTCTTACCGATAGAAAGATAAAATACGTTGAACCTTCAACCGACCTGAAGGAGGTGTAACTGGTTGACCGGAGTTAAAGTACGGGACGATGAGTCCTTTGAACGAGCCCTTCGCCGCTTTAACAAGTTCTGTGAAAAAGCAGGGATTCTGACAGATATCAAAAAGCATCAGCATTTTGAAAAACCGTCCGAGGCGCGCAAACGCAAACTGGCAGCCGCCCGACGGAAATCCAGGCGGAACAAATACAAAGATGATCGGTATTAATGGCTCTTTTTGAGAAAATCGATCAAGATATGATAGAGGCCCTGAAAGCCGGTGAGAAAGACCGTCTCACCGTGCTTCGGGGCCTCAAATCCGATCTCAAGTACAAGCAGATCGACAAAGGGGACGATCTTACCGATGACGACGCGATCAGCGTTTTGACAACGGCGGCCAGGAAACGGCGCGATTCCATCGAGCAGTTCGCCAAAGGGGAGCGGGACGACTTGGTGCGACAGGAGACGTTCCAACTGGAAATAATCACCAGCTACCTGCCCAAGCAGCTTGACGAGAACGAGTTGCGAGAGATTGTCGCCAGGGCAATTGCCGAGGTCTCAGCCGAGTCGCCGCAACAGATCGGGGCTGTCATGAAGGTTGTCATGCCGCAGGTCAAGGGAGTGGCCGACGGAAAAACGGTCAGTAAATTGGCCACGGAAATCCTTGCCAAGTAGTTTTAGAACTCCCTATATTTCCAAAAGTTGTAGCAACCCTTATACGGGAGTGTGCTTATGAATTGGGTAGACGGCATTTTGATTTTGTTGTTATTGGTGATGGTCGTAATTGGTTCCAAGAAGGGATTGATTCGCGAGTTGATGGCCTTTGTGATCTTTTTTGCAGCCGTGATCGTGTCGGTTAACTACATCGATCACTTCGCGGTCTGGGTCTATAACCAGGTCGGCGGGTCCCCGTTGATCTCGGCCTTCCTGGCCTTTGCAATATTGCTGGCGGTAACTTATGCAGCCTTCAAACTGTTGGGCCTGCTGTTCTACCGGGTGGCCAATCTCAAACAGATCGGCAAGAAAGATCAGATGGGCGGCGCGTTAATCGGATTCTTGCGCGGTTGGGTGGCTATCGGCTTTCTGACCTTTATGGCCTTCCTGCTGCCGTTGCCGGATGCGTTCTACACAGCATTCGAGTCTTCGATGTTCGGGCCGGTTGTAGCCAAGACAGTGCCCTTAATGTACGAGGGAACCTCTCCCCTGCATCCGTCACGACCGAGTTTTATGGGTCAGTTGGAGCAGGCGTTGCTGGTCGCACCCAACGATGGCAAGGGTGACAGCCGGGCGCTCGATGAACATCGTGTCCAGGTACACCGGGTGCTTTATCAGATGGAACGGTTCTTCACCACGAGTATGGATGATACCTGATTTGGCTTTGATTTCACAGCCGACTTTCTATATTGAAGCCGACCTTGGGTCGGCTTTTTCATAAGTACCAGGTGAGTATGATTGACGAACACACCATCGAAACGCTCGAATTCCCGAAGATTGTGTCCCTGGTTACGGGCAAGTGTCTCACTCGGTATGGACATTACGAAATCGACACTATCGCGCCGATGTCGAATATCGAGCTGATTCGCCGCCGCCAGGCTGAAATCTCAGAGATGAAGGATGTCATCAGTTTCGGCGAGCATTTTCCTCTCTATCGCATGGAGACCGACTGTCGCGAACTCTTGAAGCGATCGAACGTAGAGGGCAATGCGCTGGACGGGAAGGAGATCCTTGAAGTTCACGAACTGGTCAGAACATCGATCGGTCTGAACGAGTACAGCCCCGAAGAGCGGGCGAAGTCTCCCCTGATTGCAGAATACCTGGATGGCATCCGCGCCTTCCCTGAGTTGCGAAACCAGATCAACAAGGCGCTTGATGAGGACGGGCTGGTGCGGGACAATGCCTCGCCGAAACTGCGTATGATCCGACGTGATCTCGCCGACAGCCGCCGCAAGATCGTGGTGCGGCTGGAATCAATTCTCACTGGACGGTCCAAGCGGTCCGGCTGGCAGGATGATGTCGTGACCCAACGCAACGACCGGTACGTGATTCCAGTCCCGGCTAACTCGTACCAGGCCGATCGTGGCATCCTTCACGACCGCAGTCAGTCCGGCGCCACCCTCTATATTGAACCGAAGGAAACGGTCGAACTCAACAACCGTATCAACCTCCTCATGCAGGAGGAGTTGATCGAAGTCAATCGGATCCTGCGCGAGATGACGGCCGAGATAGGTCGCCGTAGCGAACCCCTCCTGGAGAACACGCGGATGATTGGCCGTCTGGACTATCTCCATGCCGCCGCGCTTTTTTCGATCCAGATCAACGGCAACGCTCCGGAAATCGTCGACGAGGCGGTGGTGTCACTGGTCGAGGCGCGGCACCCGCTATTGATCGTCCAGATCGGCGAGATTTCGAAAGTGGTGCCGACCGATATTGCACTGGGCGACGACCGCCTGGTGGTGCTGGTGACGGGGCCTAACACCGGCGGCAAGACGATCGCGCTCAAAACCATCGGACTGTCGGTGCTGATGGCGCTGTCGGGCCTGCACATTTCAGCGGATGAGAAATCTCAGATCGGTCTCTTCCGAAATCTGCATGCCGACATTGGTGATGAGCAGTCGATCGAGTTGTCGCTGTCCACTTTTGCCTCGCACATCAGGAATATCATCAGCGGCCTTCACAACGCATCGCAGGATACGCTGCTCCTTTTTGACGAGATCGGCGCCGGCACCGATCCCAAGGAAGGTTCCGCTCTGGCTGAAGCGATCATACTTCATGCCATTGAAAAAGGCGCCCGTTTGGTGGCAACAACGCATTACTCTCAGTTGAAAACACTGGCCATGGAGTATCCGGAGGTGGAGAACGCCTCGTTGGAATTCGACCGCAAGACGCTGGCGCCCACTTATCGTCTGCGCCTGGGACTGCCGGGGTCGTCGTATGCGGTCGAGATCGCCGGTCGACTGGGCATGCCGGAATCGATCTGTCGCCGAGCAGCCGAACTGCGGGGAACATCGGAGCGATCGCTGGCCAACCTGATCGCTACGATCGAAGCTGAACTGACCAAGATCAAGGAAGACCGCAGACAACTGAGTGAACGACTCGAACAGGCCCGTCAACTTGAGCAATCCAATCGCGCCCGGTCCGAGAAGTTGCGTCAGAAAAAAGAAACAAGTCGGGCCGAGCATTTGGGCGATGCTGAGCAGTTCCTCAATGAAACGCGACGGGAGATAGAGCGACTGGTTGCTGAGATCCGTGAATCTCAGGCATCCAAAGAGTCCGTGCAGAAGTTTCACCGCACCCTTCAGACGAGACAAGATCAACTCGCAGAGAAACAAAGACTACCGGCGACAGAAACACCTGCCGACGGCATCATCAACGTGGGCGACACTGTCCATGTGCTGTCTCTGGATCAGAAAGGTCAGGTTGAACAACTACTTGGAAACGACAGGGTCAAGGTTCGGTTGGGCAACGTGACCACCACCGTCGAGTTGCGAAACCTGGCCAGGACTGACGGCGCCGGTAACAGCATGCCGCCAGCCTCTTACACTGGACCGGCACCCAGCGACGACATCAGCCCCGAGATTCATCTCAGGGGCATGACGGTCGATGAGGGGATGGAGGCGCTCAATCGTTTTCTCGATCGGGCCGTGCTCGCCGGGCTGCGTCAGGTCTACGTAATTCACGGCAAAGGGACCGGCAAATTGCGCAAGGGGTTAACCACTTTCTTGAGCGGCCATCCGGAAGTTGATTCACTGCGCCTTGGCGACTGGAACGAAGGCGGCGCCGGGGTGACCATCGTGAAGCTGAAGTCATGACATGATACCGCAAGGAACCATCGAACAAATTCGCCAGGCCAACGACATCGTTCAGATAATCGGCGAATACATTCGGCTGAAAAAACGCGGCAAGAATTATGTCGCCCTCTGCCCTTTCCACACTGAGAAGACACCGTCGTTTTCAGTTTCTGTCGACAAGCAAATCTTTTACTGCTTCGGATGCGGCAAGGGCGGCAACCTGTATTCGTTCCTGATGGAGCACGAGAAGATGTCGTTCATCGAAGCGGTGCACTATCTGGCTAAGCGCGCCAACATCGTCATACGCGAGGAGCGCGGTTCCGATGCTCGACGGGAACAGATCGATCGTATCGCTTTCGCCAACCAGGTCGCACTGGAGTACTTTCAGAAGACACTGCATGAGAAACAATACCACGCTGTGCTCGAGACCTATCTCCGAGAGCGACGTAAAATCACGGACGAGGCGATTGAGCATTTCCAACTCGGTCTGGCCGGAGAAGCGTGGGATGGGTTGATCAGGTACGCGCAAACCAAGGATCTATCCGAGGAAGACCTCTCGCGGGCCGGGCTGGCTATCCTGTCGGAGAAAACGGGTAACTACTTCGACCGCTTCCGACAGCGCCTGATGATCCCGATCATCAACCTTAGTCAAAGACCCATAGCCTTCGGCGGCCGCACTCTCAAGAAGGGCGAACCGGCCAAATACGTCAACTCCCCGGAAACGCCGTTGTACAGCAAGAGCAACGTGCTCTATGGACTCAACTTCGCCAGGGACGATATCCGTACCGCCGGCGCGGCCATCATCGTTGAAGGTTACTTCGACGTCATCTCGCTTTGGCAAGCGGGTGTCACCAATGTTGTCGCCTCGTCGGGAACCGCGTTCAGCGCCCAACAGGCGCGATTCCTGGCCAGATTCGCCGACGAAGTTTATCTTTTCTTTGACGCTGACTCGGCCGGACGTCAGGCGGCGCTGAGATCGGTCGACGCCTTGTACGACGCCGGTTTGGAGGTGAAAGTTATGACACCTCCCAAAGGTGAGGATCCCGATTCGGTGGCCACTGAGTTCGGGCGGGACAAGCTGGATGAATTGCAGCATGAAGCGGTCGGGTATGTCGAGTTCCGGGTGCGCGGTTTGGACATCGACGCCGTCGGTATTATCGGCAAGGAGAAACTGGTCAAGGAGCTGGCGTCGGTAGCCTCAAAGATCGCCGATCCTACCCGTAGATCGCTCTTTCTGGCCGAGGCCGCGGACCAACTGCAGGTCGATATCCAACTGCTGAAACAAGGCCTTATCCTGCCCCCCCCTGAAGCTGACACCGCCGCACAGAAGCGCAAGTTCAACCCGGACGAGTTCGAGTTTTTGTCGCTCTTGCTAAACAACCCTGGCGCGATTGATCAGATTGCTGAGACCGTGGCGCCCGATGATTTTGACTCGAAGCAACTGTCGCGACTGTATGCGGCAATCATCAGTCAGTACCGCACCGAAAGTGTGGTCGATGCCAAACGACTGATTGACCACGCCGGCGATGCCGACTTTGCATCGTTAATTACGCAACTCGTCGCCAGGGATTGGCCGCCCGAAGAAATCGACAGCCAAACCAGAAAGGCTCAAGCTGCGCTGATGGCCTCCAAGAGAAAACGGCTCAGGCAGCGCCTGCGTGACGAACTCTCGGCGGCGGAAACTGCCGGCGACAACGAGCGCGCAGATCAACTCCTGCGTGAAATACGAAGTCTGGATCAGGATGCTCACAAGACTGACCATTGAAAACATCGCACTGGTGCGCAAGCTCGAACTGTCATTTGCATCCGGACTTACCGCTCTCACCGGCGAGACCGGCGCGGGAAAATCGGTTATCGTGACTGCCCTGTCTCTGGCTCTGGGCGGTCGGGCCGACAAGGAGTATCTCCGCCATGGCGCCGACTCAGCACAGGTAACGGCGGTGTTCGACGTCTCGCACCTGCCGTCATCCCTGAAACACGAGCACGCCGACCTGACCGATAGTGACTCAATAACCGTTCGTCGTTTCATCAACCGCGATGGCGCTTCGAGAATGTCGGTCAACGGTAAACGCATCGGCCTGAATCGCTGGAAACCTCTGGCTGCGGCTCTGGGCGAAATACTCAGCCAACATGCCAGTCAATCGCTGATGAACGAAGATAACCATCTCATGTTTCTTGATCGGTTCGCCGGTTTGAGTTCTCAGACAGAGGCTACCGCTGAGGCATTTGTAAGTTGGCGGAACGTTGCCGATGAACTGCGCCGCCTCAAGGACCGTCGCGAGCAGTTGATCCAACAGCGAGAGCTCTTGATGTTTCAGAAAGATGAGATCGAAAAGGGTTCATTGCGGGTCGGCGAGGAAGAAGAGTTGCTGATTGAGCGCAAGCTGCTCGACTCGGCACGGGCGCTGATGTCTTCCGCGGCATCGATCGGTGAGATCCTCGATGGTGAGACCAACTCGGCGAAGGAACTCCTGGCTGCGGCGCGTTGCGAGTTGGACAAGATGGCACAGATCGATTCAAAACTGAGCGATCAGGCCGGCGACTTGTACGACATCGAAATTCGCCTTGAGGAACTCCGACGCACTATCGAACAGTACGGCGCATCGATAGCCGACGATCCCATCCGCATTGAAGAGATTAACACGCGACTCGATGAGATTTACCATCTCAAGAAAAAATACGGCGGCTCCGAAGAGGCCGTGCTGAAAACACTGGAGTTGCTCCTCCAGCAGTTGACTCAAAGACCGGACACCGACAGTCTGATCGCCCGACTCGAGAGTGAAGCGGACCAACGTCGCCGCGAATACAGCGACCTGGCCGTCGCCCTCTCCCGTGACCGTCGTAAGGCGGCACGAAGACTAGAGAAACAGATCGCCCGAGAGTTGGCCGACCTGGCTATCGACGGCGCTCGGTTCGAGATCGCATTTCTCGAACAGGAGGATCCTGAGGGCGTGGTCATCGACGAGCGTTGCCTGCGACCGGCGGAACATGGACTGGAACAGGCTCGCTTTGATTTCGCGGCCAATCCGGGTGAACCGCTCAGACCGCTGGTCAAGACCGCATCCGGCGGTGAAATCTCTCGCGTGTTGTTGGCGTTGAAATCGGCTGAACGATCTAATCACCGCCATTACCGACCGTTGATGGTATTCGATGAGGTCGACGCCGGTATCGGTGGACAGACCGCCAACGAGGTCGGACGAAAGCTCAGAACACTGGCCGGCGATGGTCAGTTGATCGTGGTCACGCACCTGCACCAGATCGCCCGCCAGGCGGATCACCACTACGTGGTCGAGAAATCTTCGGCAGACGACCGCAATGTGATCACGGTACGACACCTTGATCCTGACGGAGTACGTACGGAGTTGGAGCGCATGGTCGCGTTGCCGGTTCAGGAGTAAGCTATGCCTGCACCAACCTCATGCTGAGCGGAGTCGAAGCATGAGCGGAGTCGAAGCACAGGCAAGCCTGTCTTTCGCGCTTCGCGCGTTTTCGTGCTGTGTGGTGAAGCTGCACAAGAACTCGGCTTGACCGTGTGGGCGGCCGACGTCCTCGTCTGCCCATACCGATCCGAGCAAACTCGTTTTCGCCCCTCAACGAATCAGATGCGGATTACGCGGTACGAATGGTTCCGGTGGGGGTGCTGTTTCCACCTGTGACAACTGCTCCGCAAGTTGCATGTACGCTCTGGTGCGACGTTGAAGCTTGGCGAAGTGCTCCGGGAAGTCGGCGCTAATATCAGTGGGATGACAGCGGAGAGAATCATACTCGTATAGCGAGGTCTGCCGCCCCAACCATTCAAGGTAAAGGTAATCGCGGGTCACGCAGCCGATCCGGTCAGCAGCGTTAATCATGGCGAACCCCGGATCGTCTTCGCCCAATTGCAGCAGGTCCCTCCCCCAACTCCGGTGTTCATAGCTCCCACCCAGCACGCCCAAGACGGTCGGCAGGATGTCGACCTGTGACCCGGCGGCATCTATGACATGGCCGGACGGGATCATTCCCTTGGGACCAAGAATCAACAGTGGAATACGAAACGTCTCAGGATCCAACACCAACCGGCTAACATCGTAGCGAGCATGATCGGCGGTTATGATAACGATCGTACTGTCAAAGATGTTCTTATCTTCCAACCTCCGGAGAAACAGTCCCAGGCAGTGATCAGCATAAAGTTGCGCGTTGAACACCTTCGAGCTGTCGGCGTCGTCAAAGAACTTCTGCACCGAGGAATCCGGCAGGTCGTATGGTTCATGGTTTGAAAGGGTGAGGACGGTCATCTGGAACGGCCTCGGCAGCGAGTCGATGAGGGCGGCGGCACGCTCAAGAAGGATGTGATCAGGTATCCCCCACTTGGAGAAGGCCTGGTCGCTATTGAACGATTCTTCACCGACGAACCGATGGTACTGCTTGGCCCGGAAGAACCCCTCGATATTGTCGAAGGACAAATCACCTCCATACACAAAGACGTTGTGGAACTGTCGCCTCTCCAGATGCTCAGAAAGCGCTATGAACGGGTGCGGCGCATCGTATCGTCCCATGATGGAACGGCCAGGTAACGATGGATAAGAACAGAGCACGGCCGGCAG
The DNA here is from genome assembly GCA_030605565.1 of bacterium. Taxonomy (GTDB): domain Bacteria; phylum Zixibacteria; class MSB-5A5; order GN15; family FEB-12; genus JAJRTA01. Next base: position 6,245 of record JAUWIB010000113.1, on the reverse strand, counting down.
CCCGAAACTCGTGCGGATTCCGTTGGCAAAGAAGTGAGTGAATAGAATCCCGCTGTCCGCCCATGAATCGAAGTGCGGCGTGAGATCGTGCGGCGACCCGAGTACGCCAGTGTTCCTGGCGGCCCAGCTCTCCATAAGAACTACGATCACGTTGGGGCCGGGAACGTGCATGATACGCGGTGAGATAGTGGACTGGATCAATCCGTGCCCCGCTACTCCGTAGATCAAATGATTTGGTCGCCTAAACATTTGCGCCATCGTTTGGTGAGCCTCATCCATCTCGACGAACGGAAACCGTTCCGATTCGGTCATGGTGGAAAGCCTCAGATCACCATCGCGCTCGGTAAAGTTGCGGGCCAGGGTATACACCCCGTTAAGTGCCAACTGATTCAAGAACGCATTCTGACTGTAATAGGCCTCCCCCCAGTCAATCGGCGCCAGCCCGACACCACCGCGAATGCCGAGGAAGCTCAGAGCCAAAAGCAGTCCACTCCAAACAATCTGCCCAAGCCACGACCGCCGCTTAGGCCATTGGTCAGTCTTGCGCAACAAGAAACGAATCAGCCAAATGAACACGAGTGACACTACCACCCACACTATAATCGAAACCGCGAACCCCGGATCGGACAGTATTTGATTCCAGAACTCATCCCCCTCACCAATGTACTCATAGGCCAGGAAATTGAGGTGTGAGCCGAACTTGGCATAGAAGCGGATGTCGGAGATCAACAGCAGAAAGCCTAATGAGAACAGCAGACCAAGGTAGATCAGAATCATCCACCGCATGAGGCGACTGCGAAGCCCCGCCCATGGAATCACCAATAGCAGCGGCAACAGGATGTATAGTACAACGATCTGATCAAAGCGCACCCCGATAGCAAACGCCTTGGCTATCTCCGTCAGCGGCTCATGCTCAATCAACTGCGTGAAGTTCGCCATGAAAAGCAGGCGCATGAGGGCAAAGAACAAAAGCCCGAGCAAATAGACGAGAGCTACGTAGATGAAGGGCCGCGAAGGCAGAAACTTGCCGACTGCACTATGCAAAATATGACGTGACTTAACCACACCACGAATAAACGGAATCAGGATGGCAAATCAAGGTTGGTGTTCAATGACCACAGCAGCCCCGCCCCTCGCAGGAAGTGTTGAGAAAGTAGTTACTTTCGTTATCTCAAGCTCGTGGTGTCGGGCGTCTCTGCCCGACGGCTCGAACCGGTCAATCTAACGCGCCCTTCGACTCCGCTCAGGACGAGGTGCGCAGTGTGCGAAGCACAAGTGACAGGCTTGCCTGCGTCAGGCCGAGACACCTGACGGCACCCGATATCACTTAGCTGTTAGCTGTCTGACGGTCTTCAGAATGTGGAGAGTCCTAAGCTTCTTCGACAACCACCGCTGTACCGTAAGCCAACAACTCCGCCGCACCCGACATCACCGCCGAAGTGGAGTAACGTGTCATTATTATGGCGTTGCCGCCCTTGGACTCGGCGTCATTGACCATTCGGTCAAACGCCTGCTCTCTGGATTCAGCCATAAGCTTGGTGTATTCTTTGATCTCACCTCCCACGATGCCTCTTAACAAGGCCCCGATGTCACGGCCGAGATGCCGCGCGCGGATTGTATTGCCCTTGACCAGACCTATTGTTCTGACAATTCTTTTGCCGGCGATGTTCTCACAACTGGTGACTATCATTTGGTAACCTCTTTGTAACGATCCCGATTGTAGGCAAATAACCGTTCCCGCCCATAGGATACAAGTAGAAATATGAAGCCGACAGCACCGGCCGTCACTCCGACTTTGAGCCAGAGCGGGGCTTTAGGACTGACGTACAGTTCGCTGAACAACTCGTAAGTACCGAAACAGAGAAGCAGTATGGCGCCGATCGACAATAGTATCCAGCCGATACCGCGTTCCATTTTTCGGTAGATTGAGTGCCAATAGTTTTCCCAGACTTCGTCGGGAAGATCCGCATATCGCACCATACCGGTGACCTCCTGAAGTTTACGGAATTCCGCCAACTCAACTCTCAGCTCCGGGTCCTGGGCCAGTTGAGCCTCAAAAGCCTGCCGTTCGTTGTCCGACAACTCGCCGTCAACATAGCCGGCCAGCAGTTCGCGTCTATCTCTCGCCATTTTTTAGCCTCATTAGGGTGGCCAGTTTCTTTCGGGCATAATACAGTCGCGACATCACCGTTCCTTTGGGTATTCCCAGAAGTTGCGCGATCTCATCGTAAGACATGCCGCGGAAATGTTGCAGCGTGATTATCTCCCGGTCGTCAAACGGCAGTTCCTTCAGCGCCTGGCGAAGTTGAGCCACCATCTCCTTCTTGATAACGGCCTGCTCGGGAGTGCGCTCATCAACCAGTAGCCAGGAGACATCGTCGACATCGACCATCCTGTGTTCCCGCCGCGACCGCCGCCTGAGCCAGGTACGGCTGAGATTAGCGATAATCGTGTAGAACCAGGGGCCAAACGGCTGGCTTTCGTCGTAGGTGTTGGCCGAGCGATAGACCCGCAGAAACGCCTCCTGCGAAATATCGAAGGCGTCATCCTTGTTGCCGACCAGCCCTAAAGCTATACGGAAAGCCGACTTCTTGTGCCTCTCGACCAGTTTGCCGAGGGCTTTCTTGCTGCCGTCTCTGATATCCATGACCAACGCTACATCCGTTTCCATCGTCTCTGTCTTCCCTTCAGACGTCATACCAGACAATCTGGGGGTTATTCAGTGAAATCGGCAAGTTTTTTTGGCGGGGGGGGGTAAACGGCCAACTTTATGGTATGCTACTCGACCTGTATCTCTCTGACGCCTTGAACCCCCAGACTTCCTCACAGAAGTCATCTATGGCGTGGCATTCAATCTTGGCGAAAAGCTTACGCTGGCTGCTCTCGTCGAGTGAAATTGGGTTATACTTCTTGTCCATACACTCATCATGAAGTCGGCCGACTTCATCCTCAACGAGATTGATCCGGACTTTCTTGATGTCAGATGAAGCCGCAGCTGACTCACCCGCTTGCTTCTTCGCTTGGGCATCGGTGTCCGCAACAACTTCCTTCAGCACATCCACAACTTCACCTTGGCCCTCTTGGACGGCGAAGATGCCCACGTAGCAGGCACGTTCAACAATGCGAGGAACAGTAATCCCATAATAAGGTTCCTGAGCCTTCTCCGCGTAAGCTTTGGCCAACCCCTGGATGACTCTGATGGTCGACGTCGCTATCTCAGCATGCCCAGTTCCGACTGCCTGTAAGCCAATGACAGTTGCTGACTCAACGAGGGCATCGAAATGGTGTTCGTCCTCAATCTCCGCTGCGTCATCGGCAAACCTACCCAACTGGTACACGAATCCGTTCAACTCATTTTGTAGATCATCTTGATAACCGTCGAACGCGGCAGAAGACTGCTTTGATAGGAGTAACATGGATATCTGACTAATCGACTTTGCTGCGGTCTCTACCATGTAGGAATCTGCAGACTTGACCTCTTCAGATAACTTACGCAAGAACCGTCCATACTCCTCACACGTTTTGACTATCAATGAGGGCGAAACGTCCTGCTTATCAGCGCCACGGTCAGCCTTCTCCACCAAGCTGTAGATAACCCCCGTTGCGACATCAAAGGGGAGAGCAAACGCACGATACCCCCTATTTGACACTCCAACAAAGCTTCGGCCAATCCCAGCGAACACTGCATTCAAAGTAAAGCAGAGGTTGTTTAGGATGAATGTCACCGACGCAGTGTGCCGACTCGTCCGGTTAGTACCATATGCTTCCAATAACATGCACAAGCTATTTAAAGCCTCGCACCAAACCAACTCTTGTCGCAAGAATAGACCGCTAGAAACCGCTACGGTGAGGTCTGTGCTGATTGCCACGGCTTCCAACTCAAGGCTGGCTCCTGCAGTCAACTTACCAATGCGGCCAAGAGATTTCGCTCCTTGATACAGGCCCTCGGTATTCTGGTGTCCACCGGCATATCGTATGATTTGACCAAGATGACCACGGCATTGTTCGACCAGCGGGTTTTCGCCACGGCTGTTCCCAATGAATTTTACTTCAGTCGCCTTGGCCGTCAGACGTTCTATAATGTCGATGACTTCAATCACTCCAAAATCATCGCCCGACTGCATATACTGTTTCGCCTTAGAAACGAGCGGCTCAAGCAGATCACGAAAGAATCTCTGGGAATCACTGACAGCGACCCACGGCTCGGAGGATTGGACGAGAAAAAACGAGGATCGCCTGACCTCGACGTATTTAATGGCTATCTCCTTTATCGCCCGGAGTACAGTGTGCGCTGCTGTATTCTCGCGTTGTTGATAGAGCTTGTCGTGATAATCGAACAAAAATGTGAGGAAAGTCGAAAGCTCCGCAATGCGACCTTTCATCAACGAGAATGCCACCGCAAGTCTTTCGGCATCCGATATCGCTTTGCCCTGCGGCGATTTCGCTTGCATATAATTCGCGTGACGTTTCGCATCCTCACCTGCCTTCGACATGAGTCGAAGTAAAGTGCTCTTCACATGATTGATTGAATGTAGAGGGTTCACTTGTCGATGCAGTCGGAACAATCCGAAGGATACCAGGTAGAGTGAAACCCCTGAAGCGATTATTACCACCCCGACCGCGACGGATGACGTCATGAATGACAGGGTTCCTGGTGAAACAGCCAAAACTGCGGCAATGGAGATATGGTAAAGCGAGAAGAGCGCTATTAGCCAATAGGCAGTGTTCTGCCAACGGTCGCGCGCTACGATGTCGAAAAGTCCACTTGACTGCGTAGCCGCAGCATTCTGGATCAGTAGGGCTCTGAGGGCAAACACAATGGCGAGCATACCTGCTAGCATCGCCCCAATCGTCGAAAACAGTGCAGAGTCGCCGTCTGTCAGCGGTCTAGAATCGACGAGAATCGCTGCGCCAAGACCAACTGCGGTGACGCCGAGCAAGTACAAGAGGGTCAGCGCTACCCGCGCCTTAGGGCGTACAACTCGGTAGAGAAACCACTTTGAACGATTAACAAGCCAATAACTAATAATGACCCAATTTCGCTTCAGCAGACTCCAGCTTCTTTCCTCATTCTCAGCCATACCGAGTTCCTAATCCAAGCCTATTCTCTCGTCAGATGTAACATCACCACTGTCATTATACCTAGCCGACTAACCGGTATTCAAGTGGTTTTTGTATCGCATCTGAACCTGCACCGCTACCGATTCACTTCCCGGTAGTCCTCTGCGAACATTTCCAACACCGTCGCTACGGACCGGCGCACTGAGTTGTTTAACTCATCCGGTACGGTACAGGCGGTAGTGCTGGCCATCCAGGTTTTTGCACCGACGCGAACCCCTTTCCCCCTACAAATACACCACCAACTCCACACAGAATGCGCCTGTACTACGGTCAATAAAGGACAAGCCCATGACCACCAGCGCAAAACAGATGGCCGCCTACCGGCCCCTGAATCACGTCCGACTCATGCAGGCCTCGGAATCACCATTGATCCTATTAAGTGAAGATAGTTTTTCGCAAAACGAACCCATTTCCGCTCAGTGCAGAGTTGAGCCCGGCAGATGTCCACACCTGCCGCTGGATCAGCAGCGGAGTTCTACCGATGTATGTGAACCTGCGCCGCTACCGGTTCACTTCCCGGTAGTCCTCTGCGAACATTTCCAGCACGGACATCACCGACCGGCGCACTGAGTTGTTTAACTCATCCGGTATGGTACAGGCGGTAGTGCTGGCCATCCAGGTTATGGCGCTGGCACGAACCCCTCGCTTGCGCACCAGGTTGACCCGTTGACGCAGCACCAATTCAACAGTATAGACCTAGAACCCAGACATTTCCCCCTCCAATTCAGGATGCATGACTGCAATTGTGAGGCCAAGGATGTTGCCGTTCCTCTCCGCTTCCGGCAAACCCTGCCGGCGAATACCCAGGGTGTCCAGCGTCGTCTGAATATCCCTCCTCATGGCGGTCTGGTTCAACTCCACAGATACCTCTCCCTGCCGCAGCACCTCGACGTCAACCAACACACGCTTGAGGCCCTCAAGGGTCTGTCGCTCTGTTCGAGTACAGGTGGCATCGACGATCAGTTTCCCTTTATTGGAAGGACGACCATTATCATCTTCAGACGGCTCCTGCGACTCATTGCCCCGCGACATCGCTTGGTCAACAATCAATGCGTTTATCCCGGCAAGAGTGTCTTTGTCAAAACGCTTCCTGAAATGAGTCATCAACGAATCATCAAAGGGCG
>JAUWIB010000108.1 GCA_030605565.1 bacterium | reverse complement strand
CTGTACCAGTATGCTGTCGACCTGCGCTCGATGACTCAGGGGCAGGGCATCTATTCGCTGGAGTTTGCGCGCTACGAGGAAGTGCCTCACGACTCGGCGCAGAAAGTGATCGAGGCGGCCAAGCGCGAGAAGGAAGAAGAGGGGTAGGGGGCTGAACAACTCCTAATCTCCGGGAAATTGCGAACATTTCGAGCCGGGCCTTTTCGGAGGTCCGGCTTTTCGGTTACGTACTCATCGACCAAACTTATCCCCGCGTCAGACACCGCACGACCTCGCCCAGGTAAAGCCGGTGGTAGTCCTTCTCGGGGTATTTGTCGTTGATCGAGGCATCGAGAAAGTTGGCTGGGTCGAGATCGTGGATGTATATCTTACGACACTCCAACACCAGTCGCGCCTGAGCAAAGTAGACAGCCCCAGTCTCAGTTTCCCGCGCCGTCAATCCGGTCGCGGCCATTTTGTCGACATCGCGTCCGGACTTGGCGCCACAGAACTTGAGGATGCTGCGGTGCTGCTCCTCAAAGAACGACAGCGTGAACCTGTCAGAGTCTTCAACGAACCGGTAAGTGTACCGATGCGGTCGGATGACGCACCAACAGATGTTCTTGTTCCACAGCACGCCCATGCCGCCCCAACTGGCCGTCATAGTGTTGAACTCGTGGAGCGTACCGGCCGTGATCAGCATCCAGTCGGAGCCTATCAGTTTGAAGACGTTGTCGGTAATTTCGGTGACTTTGATTGGTTGGAATTCTTCGTTCATGGTTCCTCCACTTCATTGGCGGCCTACATTCCCCGAGGCGCGCGAAGCGCAGGAGACAGGCGTGCCTGTCAGCCTTCGACTCCGCTCAGGCTGAGGTGCTGACATTCCAATTGTCAGGAGCCCTCCTCCGGCGGACCTTCGGCACAGGGCTCCTGACCTACGAATCTATGGGGCAGACGAGGGCGTCTGCCGCCCACTGATGCCGCCAGCTAAATCTCCTTCGACAGCTCCACCAGCCGCCGATACGGAATCGCCTGCCAACTCTCGGCAATGAAAGCACCGTTGGCCATGCTGATCATCGATACCTTGGCGGCTACTTCCTCGTCGGGCGCCTCGTAAATCGCCATGAAATCATAGTTCCCCAGAAGGGCGTAGTGGGCGATGAATTTCACTTCCGGACACTTTTCCGTAACCTGCTTGAGCCATGAATGGCCCATCGCCTCGCGCTCGCTCATCCGCGCCGCCGCGTCCGGCGCCAGCTTGGTCATAAGAATGAAAGTTTTCATAATGCGAGTCCTTTCGTTTGCCTGATAACCCATACCTCAACCCAAGATACAACAGCCCTCCCCCCGCGCGCCAATCAAAAAACGGCGACAGAATTCACCTGGCAGAAGTTTCTTGAAGGTCAATTCGATAAAAGTAATTGACAACTGCTCAAATGGGCAGTATGCTATTATGGAAGGAAACTCGACAGTTGCAGGAAGCAGATAATGAATAAGAAACTGACCGACAAACAGCGCGCTGTGTTTGAGTTTATTCGGGACCAGATTCGAGATCGCGGCCTCTCCCCCACTATCCGTGAAATCGGACAGCGCTTTGGTATCAGTTCGACCAACGGGGTCCGACTGCATCTCAGCGCCTTGATCAAGAAGGGTTACCTCAGAAAGCATCCCCTTATCTCGAGAGGGCTGGAACTTACCCAGTCACTGGTAGGTGAGGTCTGCCGTTTGCCGCTGGTCGGCTCGGTACCGGCCGGGACGCCTATTGATGCGGTGGAAAACCACGAAGGCGAGATAGCTGTCGACCGGACGTTTCTTCCCAAGGGTGACACCTTCACGCTTCGGGTGATCGGTGATTCCATGAAAGACGCCGGCATCTTCGACCGGGATTTCGTGATCGTCCGCAAACAGCAGGTAGCGCGCTCAGGAGAAATCGTGGTGGCCATCATCGGCGGCGAAGCGACCATCAAGCGATACTTCCCTGAAGGCAAGCAGGTTCGATTGCAACCGGAAAACGATGCTTTTGAACCGATCATCGTGAACAAGCGCTCCGGCGAATTCAGGATAGCGGGGAAAGTAGTCGGCCTGATGCGACGGATGGATTGACTTTCCCAGAACCCATAACATTGTGCGCGGCAGACCTCCCGGTCTGCCCGTTTGAAGGACGTATCCAAAGTGATCAAGCGGCAGACGAGGACGTCTGCCGCCCACGCCAATACTGTGGATCAACCCCCGGTACGTCTGGCAGGTCTCGAAGATAGTTGCCCCATCAGCCTACGGCAAAAGAAGAGCGGAGCCGAAGCTCCGCTCTCTATTATTGAGTCTTGTAGGCGTCAGGACCACCCTTCGACTCCGCTCAGGACAGGCTCGGGTCCTGAGAATACTTAGGCTACCGAGCCGACGCGCCTGCGACGGAGCACCCAAACGGTGGAACCGATCAGCAGCAGCGCCAGAAGCCCAAGACCATAGTGTGTCATGGTCGGGATAAGGGTACAGACGGTTCGTATTACGATGCGATTAATGGTTTCGGCGCCGTTTGTCGTTAGGCATATGATCTCATAATTCGGTTGCGGGAAAATAAACGCCTTAACAACCAGCTTGTCCGCAGTGCCGTTGTCTACATTGATGATCTCAACACCGCACTGCTGAGTCGAAGAAAGATAGCCCTTGATCCAGTCAACGCCCATGTTGTTCACGCCGGTACCGTGAATAGTTATCTCAAAGTACTTCACGTTAACCCAACGGAAAGAGTTGGGGATACCGATATACACTTTGGTGACCTCAGCCAGAGGCAGACCGATGGCGGCGTTTGAGTCTAAGTCGCAGTAGTCCGCCCAGGGACCATAGCAGTAAACGGGGTAGTCACCTGGGTCAACATCCACGGAAATGTAAGTACTAAAGGTCAGGGTGTCCTCTTGCGCCGATGCCGCGAACGGCAGCACAAAAAGCAACGCGACGGTTACAAGTAGTAGCTTCTTCATGATGTTCTCCAAATCCTAAGTTCTAATATACTGTAAACCTCGGGTACTTTGTACCCATGAACAATCATAGATGTAGTCTCGCCGACCAAAGTCGGCAGTCAACTACACGAACAGCAGATTTGGAGTCGGCGGGCCGCGTCCCTCGGGGACGAGATAGACTTGTTTGAAGCAGAAATATGACGCTGGATCAACGATCCAGGTCGAACGGCCGACTGCCACGGAACGACTCCGCGCACCGGCCAACTTGATTGCTTTGTCAATTGCCAGGACAAGGAAGGAAGCCACCAGAACGATGACGACGGAGACAACCAGAAAACCAAACAACGCCGCCATGCCATGCAGGAACGGACTCGACAGCGACACGTTTTCGAACATCCCGCCGGCCAGCCCCAACTTGATCAAGCCGAGTTCAAAGACGACCCAAAGCAGCGCCACCAGGAAGGGATTGAATCCCCAGCGCCGCCGAGCCAGCCCAACGGCCAGGCCGAATAAACTGAACAGCAGAGTGCCGCCGGCAATCTTGGGAATTGTCGCCAAGGGAAAGAACAACAGGGAGTCTACCGACGATACTACAAAGAAAGACAGCCCAAGGAGAAAACCGAGGCGAAGCGCCTCGCTCACTCCGGCGCGCATGATCCGGTAGAGGAACGGCGTTAGCGCCACAAAGGAAAGATACCAATAGGCCGGAAACAGTGACGCCACCAATAACAGCAAAGCGGATGTGCCGGCATAGAGGAAACTCTCCGCCCATGGTGCACAGCCACTCACCCAGTTACGAGCGTCGGTAAGATGCAATCTTATGTCACGTTTCAAGGTTTGTCGCAACCCTGTTCCCTTTCAGAGGCTATCCAGATACGAACGTCGAGTTATTACACATCTACGTTACTTATATCGGCGATGAAGGCCGGAGTAACTATGAGGTACAACATGGCCTAATTCATTATGAACTTAACATTTAGGCATAAGTCTGTCAAGTGTTTTTCACCACTATTCCTGCGCCGAATCTGCGTGGCTGCGGCGCGCACTCTGCGTTTTTTGGGAGAGGACGCCGTTGCAGCGAAGAACCAGGCCATTGACGACCCAGATATACCGGAATACTGACAAAGTCACTGTAGACAGTTGCGGCAGGTCTTGTCCTGCTGAAAGCGGGATGTGACCTGCCGCCATTATCTGACATCTACTTATATGTCGGGTCACAACCACGCCTCTGGCGTAGTCAAGCCCCGACACAACGGTGCGCTATGCTCTTTAACACTCCCGTACTGACTTGGCGATACGTCACTTACTACCATCAGCTAACGTTCTTGTTCATTTGCGGCGCCGAGCCGACAAACTGATCGGGTTCTGATCGGTGGGTTTATGAGCAAGTTTTCAGACAATATCGAGCCCCGTCCAGGTGGCCTGGGACGGGGCTCTTCGATGGCGGTGACGCTGGGAGTCGGGCCCCCATTGCCAACTCAGCCATTGCGTTCCATCGCGTGCGACCCGCGATCGCGAATCCGGGCATCTCTCCCCCGGCGCGTTACTATCCCCAGTAAACTCTAATTAGGTCGCACCCCCAAACGTCTTTCCGGCTGGGGGAGCGGCGGCGAGGGCATGGTCCCAGCTCCTTGCCCTCATTAGCCCTAATCCGCATCCCCCCGCCAGGTTATTCGCTACATGCTGAGAGCGCTCAGCCCCTAAGTTGCTTGCACGATCCATAGCGGCGCGAACGGTGCGTTGGATGCAAGCAGTCATTGACCCCGAAGCAGCAAATCGCTCCGTGGCGCCTGTGCAGAATCCGCGTGCACGCGACAGCGAACTTTGAGCACGCTCTAACAAGTCGTTTCTGTTGTAATCAAACCGGAAGGCAGCCCTACCAGCCCTGTCTCGGTCATGTAAGCCGTCGGTTCGCCTGCCGGATGGCACACTCGCACACCTGCGAGCGAGATTAATCCGCGATATCATCAATATCCCCTACGTCGCTATCTGACCCGCATTCAGACAGACCCATACGTCGCTTGTACCATTGACGGTGATGTCTTGAGAGGCTGGGACCCCCAGTTCCGACGCAGGCAATCTATAATGCGCCTGAGCGTTTGTCAAGCTCTTTCTTCGATAATAGGTACCGTGGGTACACGTTTGCGTAGTTTGCAGAAGAGTGTGTTTGCTACCTCGGCGGGAGCTTTAGTCGCTGCTTTTTGATTTCGCAACCCGTTGTCGGACCGCCTCGAACAGACAGATGCCGGTGGCCACAGAAACATTCAAACAGGATACAACACCGTACATCGGAATCCGCACAAGATAATCACATCGCTTAGCAGTGAGCCTGCGCAATCCCTTTCCTTCTGCTCCCATGACAATCGCCAACGGACCGGTAAGGTTTGCTTCGTAGAGTGATCTTGCGGTCTCATCGGCGGTGCCGACCAGCCACAGACCGGCCTCTTTCAGGGCTTTCATCGTCCTGGCCAGATTAGTCACTTGAATGAAGGGCACTCGTTCAGCCGCTCCTGCCGCCGTCAGTCGAGCCGAATCAGTCAGCCCGACGGCTCGATCGCGCGGCGCTACTACGGCATGGACGCCGGCAGCGCCGGCGCTTCGCAGACAAGCTCCAAGATTGTGCGGATCCTGAATACCGTCGAGAATAAGAACAAAGGGGTCGGTCGGTGCCTGCTCAATGATCTCGAGCAGGTCGTCTTCGGACTTCACGGTAACCGACAGGCTCAGATCACTGTGCTGGTGTCGACGCTCTGAATGTGCTCGTGACTTCTTACCCATGCCACAAGGTATCATCCCGGCCTGCGTTGTCAAGGGTGACAAGGTTTTGGACTTCCCCCGAAAAACCTAAGGGTTGAGCAGCGACATCTGCTATTTGTGGTCGGCGCACGTCCCCGTGCGCCGACATTCGGGGTGAACGCGGTAGACGAGGACGTCCACTGCGCACGAGTACACCGTCCTTGCAGCGATTCCGTGTAGGGTGCGGCCTTGCGCGGCCCAGTGAACGCCATTTGTGACTGGCGGAGACAAGCCCCGCCGCTACGCGATAAGAATCGCGCTCTTGGGAACAGCCTCCAAAGTTTGGGGACTACACACACTGTTCATGCTCCTTAATATTGGTGAAGCCAGTATCCAGTCTTAGAATCCGGAACTGGATGCCGGATCAAGTCCGGCATGACATGTCGTTCCACTTTTTGAAAACACCAACCCCTTGATTCAGTTTACACTAACAGAAATCTCCAACCATTTCTGGGGAAGGTCCTGTGGCAAGGAACCGTTACTCTTATTTCGCCGGTTTTCCTTTTTCCTTGCCCGACCGCGCCTTTTTGTCAATATTAACAGCCGCCTTGGAATGAAGAAGTATTGTTTTGGGGCGCGCCGTCGATCATCGACGGTATAAGGCGTAAAGAAGGAGCTTTGCATGTCTTTGACCAAACGCACACTCGGTTTTCTATTCGCGACAGCCATTCTGTTAACAGTGAATTCGTGCGGTGACGATGATTCGCCGACCGATACCGTTATCCACGAACCCGGAATCGTATGGACCGCTCGTTCCACCGGAACATCCAGTTTCATGATCGACGTCACCTGGTCGGAAACACACGGTATGTTTGTCGCCGTTGGTAACAACGGGGTCATCATGACGTCAAGCAATGGTTTGGTCTGGACGCAGCAGGAAAGCCCGACCGACGAGTATCTCCTCGAAGTTACGGCTACGGCTTCAGAGTTCATCGCCGTCGGTGACAATGGCACAGTATTGACCTCGCCCGACGGCCTTACCTGGACCCTGGTGTCGCTCGACAGCGTCGGCGTGTCGGCTGGCTGGTTATACGGAGGTATCGCTTCGTCCGGATCGGTAGTGGTCGCGGTTGGTGAGGACGGAGCCATCATACTTTCAGACGGCGATGACTGGCGGTTAGCGGACAGCAGCCGCACCACCCAGGATCTGTTCGGCGTCACCTGGTCGGAAGAACAATCAATCTTCGTGGCGGTAGGTGGTCTGGGTACGATCATGACATCTCCTGACGGCAATGTTTGGACGTTGGACACGCTGTCACCGACGACAGCCTGGCTCTATGATGTCACCTGGTCGGAGACGGCTGAGATGTTTGTGGCCGTCGGGCAAAACGGCACAATCCTGACGTCCTCCGATGCTGAGGAATGGTCGGAGGAGGAGTCACGCCTGGGCGCCTACCTCTATGCCGTCACCTGGTCGGATGGTTTGTTTGTCGTGGTCGGCCAGAACGGTCTGATCCTGACCTCGGCTGACAGTGAAGTATGGACGTTAAGAGAGCATGGTTTGGCCGACAACCTGCGTTCGGTGGCCTGGTCACCTTTGCACAACCGGTTTGTCGCAGTCGGACTCTCACAAACAGTGTTAGTATCCGACGACGGGCTGGAGTGGAGTGCCCAGGTAACCGGGGCTGACTTCGACCTTTACGATGTTACCTGCATTATTGACGACGATACTCTCTGCCTGGCGGTCGGGTCAGGCGGAACTATCCTGGCCTCTTCCGACGGAGTCGATTGGTCACTCAGGCGCTCGGGCGGGGACGATGTCCTGCGCAGCATCACCCACCGGGCCGGCGCCAACGAACTCTTTATAGCGGTAGGCGACAACGGTCGCGTGATGCTTTCATCCGATGCCGTCACTTGGGACAGCCTTAGCTGCACTGTGCACCATTTGCACGATGTAGCGGCATCACCGGAACTGCTGGTGGCGGTGGGGCGGAGTGGCACGATTCTAACCTCCGAAGATGGTGCGGTCTGGACGCGCGTTCCCAATCTCGGCACCAGCGAGCACTTTGAGTCGGTGGCCTGGTCGGAAAGCGCTTTCGTGGCCGTCGGCAACAGTGGGATTGTAGCGATCGCCCAAGGCGATCAGGCTCCCACGTGGGACACTTTGCGCATTCTGACGGAACCTTTCCTGCAAGACGTCTTCTGGAACGACACTATCTTTGTCGCCGTCGGAGAGCAGGGAACGATCTTCACCTCGCCGAACGGTAGCGATTGGACTGAGCAACTCTGGGATGTGCCGGCCGAGCAACTCAAAGGACTCAATGCCGTAGGCTCTTCCGGATCGCTATACGTAGCGGTCGGCATCGACCTGACAATCATTTCGTCGGGGGATGCTACAGAGTGGATCGGTCGCGGGCAGGGGGCCGGCGGCTCCCTGGAGGGAGTGACCTGGACGGGCACTCGTTTTGTCGCCGTGGGTTGGGATAACATCATCGTTACGTCGCCTTAGCCGATGATGTCAGTGAAGAACAGCCATTGGCGGCGGGTTCGAAGACGGACCCGCCCTACAGAGACTGGACTGACCTACTGGACGTACCAAGTGTCTCTGGGCACGCCCGTAGTGCGAAGGTCAGGCTCGCGCGCTACGGACAGTCCGGCGGCGGCGGGCCGTCGTTGAACATGTAGTCCACCAGATGAACGAGATCACCGATTTCAATAGTCGGGTTGCCGTCACCGTTGATGTCGGCCTCGGTGAAACATGACGGTTCCGCTCCTTCGGCAAACATGTAGTCGACCAGGTAAACGAGGTCCGCGATATCAATAGAAGAAGCATCATCATGGTTGACATCGCCGCGAGTGCGGCAGCAACAGGCATCCCCGACACCATCGCCGTCACTGTCAGCCTGATCTGGATTCGACACGTTGATGCAGTTGTCGCAGGAGTCACCGATCGCATCGGCATCGATATCTTCCTGATTCGGATTGATTGTCGTCAGACAGTTGTCGCACGAGTCACCCACCCCGTCGAGGTCCAGATCCTCCTGGGCGGTGTTGAACACTGTCGGGCAATTGTCGCAGCCGTCAGGGTGATTGTCACCGTCGGTGTCGACGTTGTCATCATGGCCGGGGCAGATATCACAGGCATCACCGACGCCATCAAGATCGGAATCACTTTGATCGGTATTAGCAACGGTAGGACAGTTGTCGCAACCATCCGGCACGGTATCGCTGTCGGTGTCGATGTTATCGTCATGACCGGGGCAGATATCACAGGCATCACCAAAACCATCACCGTCAGAGTCGGTTTGATCAGTATTGGCAACAGTAGGACAGTTGTCGCAGCCATCCGGCACTGTATCACTGTCAGTGTCGACGTTGTCGTCATGGCCGGGGCAAACATCGCAGGCGTCACCAAAACCATCATCGTCAGAGTCGGTCTGATCGCTGTTGGCGACGGTGGGACAGTTGTCGCAACCATCCGGCACCGTATCGCTGTCGGTATCGACGTTATCGTCGTGGCCGGGGCAAACGTCGCAGGAATCCCCTACCCCGTCCTGATCGGTATCTTCCTGGTCAGCGTTGGCCACCGCCGGACAGTTGTCGCATACGTCACCGACTGTATCCTCGTCGCCATCCGCCTGGTCCTGGTTGGCGTCATCGGGGCAGTTGTCACAAAGATCACCGATCTGATCGTCGTCGGTGTCTGTCTGGTCGGGATTGTAAACGCCCGGGCAATTGTCAATGGCATCGTCCACGCCGTCGCCGTCGACATCAGGGTTGAAAATCGTATAGCAGTGCGGACCGCTCCAGTCGGGCACGACGTTGCCGACGCCCGTCCCGTAGGCCCACAACCACAAACCGACCGGCAGGAAATAGCTGGCCGAATCGAGGCAGACTGTCTTGCCCATTTGACCGGCATCGAACTCGGTGGAGATCATGAAAGTAACGGCATCAAAGCCGTCCGGCATCCCCGGCTCCTGCATAACGGAAGCAGCCAGTGCTACCGTGTCGGCGGCCGAACCATTGACGCCATAGTAGTTGACGGAAACAATCAGATCAAAGAAATCGCCTAATCCCACGGCCGCCGTGTCACCCACAATCGGCGTCCATAGGGCACCGTCGGTTGAATGCAGTTTGAACCCGTTGGTAAATCCCTTGAGCGGAGCACCGATACCGGTGTTCGTCCAGCGGAGGTGAAAAACAATCGGGACGCCGGTGGTGAGTGTGTCGGGGGCATATAGCCCATCGACATGGTCGAGTGAAACTGACGCCGGGAGGGTTGTGGCCGGCATGGCGAAGGCACATACAGCCGCCAGCAGCAGAATTGAGCACTTTGTCATAAGATTCGATCTCCTGTTAGTACTTCAATGTAGTAGACGGTGTAATATAACCGATTGAGCCGGCAGGTCAATGCCGTTTTCCCATCAGGGGTGGTCATCTGCGTTGATCTCGCGTACGCTCGCGCACGTAGCGTGACATCGACATATGTTTGTTATCGACCGACGATGGAGTTCACTTGACGTAGCAACGACGCTCGAGGCCCCGTTGGTAGAAATGTCAGGCGCAAAGAATCAGCGCTGCAACTCATCCGTCTCGACACGGATGGCGACACCACCCGATGCATCAAAAAGGAAATCCACTCTGGTCGTCCCCGGCATGAGATACAGAACAGTACCGGCGGCCTCATATGTCTGCTGGCCGTGGACAAACGATCTAGTCGTGAGAGTCAGCGAATCGGCCGTCGGGATACTCACAAAGCCATAGAAACCGACGTCATCGGTGGTATCGGAAAGCGAGTCGGGTACGATCTCATCACTTAGATGTAACTCAATGATGACCTCCGCCACCTCAACGGTATCGTTCGTTCCCGGTTCAACCACGCGCACCGTTCCTTCGAGCGACGACGTCAAAGGGGGTGACAGAATCGTCAGGGCCTCCATATACACCATGTCACCGGGGTAAATGTCCTGATCACCCTTGAGTTCCTCGAAAGAAGGGATGTACACCTCCTGTGAGATAACGGCATACCCGTCTTTCGTATATGTGAACGAATAATAGCCGGTGAGCAACCGATCAGGCACATTAAAGTAGCCGTTTGCATCCGTCGTATCGCTGCCGGCAGCCCCGTCAATTACCCACGTTACAAGGACATCCTCCAGCGATGTATTGTCGAACCCATCCCTGACAACACCGCTGATTGTGCCGACGACTCTGTCTATATCCCAGAAAGCGGCCAGGATATCATCATCAAGATCCGGCGGGCCTGTCCTGTACTCGTCGGCTGGCGTCCATGTTGTCCTGACCAACACCAAGCGACATCTCCTCTCGCAAGGCAGGTCCATAGAGAACTGGCCATCGTCGTCAATCACTCGAAGGGTACCGTAGTAGTAACCGGATGCCGAATAGAGAACGATCTTCACATCTTCGACGACAACGTTATTGAGCTTCCCCGACAATACCGATATTGCATTTGGATCCGTCTCACAGTCGGCAGGCAACTCGATATCAAGCATTTGCGCCGGCTGGCTGGTGTCGCCGACGACATGACGTTCTTCCGATATTTGTGGGTTATCATCGTCACTGCAGGCGACAAACATCAATACACTGAAGCTGAAAACCACACCTACAAGGAGTCTTTGTGTACACTGACGGATCATGGCTGAACCTCTTTCTTAGTTAGTCTGCTTTTTGCGCTGGCCAACCATAAGACATTCAAACGGCGATGTCAATTAGACTATATAGGTCGGTCGAAGCTACCACCGGTGAGTCAAGCCCTACCACTTGTACAGAAACCGCTTGATCTTGCGGGTAGACGTCTTCTCAAGCGCATCAAGCTGCACATCAAAGGCGGCAATCCGCTTGTAGGCGGCAACGTTATCGTTTACTTGCCTGACCACATCGGCGACCGTCTTGTTGATCGTCGCCAGGTCCGGATTGTCAAGACCAGCGATCAGGCCGTCGGCTACCAGTTGCTCCAGGTCCGGCACAATCAGCGCTCGCACCTCTTCACCCTGCCTGTCCGCCTTGGCCCGTCCGAACACGACGGCCTCGAGGGTCAGTGGCGACTCGCTCAACTTCTCTTCCAACTCCTCAGGATAGATGTTCTTGCCGGCCGCCGACACTATCAGGCTTTTGCGACGTCCCGTAATCCAGAGGTGGCCTTTGCGGATTCTCCCCAGATCGCCGGTGTGGAGCCATCCATTGATGATTAACTCTGCGGTTGCTTCCGGAAGGCCACGGTAGCCGGGCGTGATGTTGTCCCCTTTGACGATGATCTCCCCCACCCCCTCATTGTCCGGATTATGAATCTCCACCTCTACGTTATCCAGTGGCGGGCCGACCGAACCGAACTTGATGTCATCAGGGCGTTGGAACGAGATGACGGGGCTACACTCGGTCATCCCATATCCCTCCAGAAAATCAATACCGAGCAAATTGAAAAACCGCGCCATTTTCGGCGGTATCGCCGCACCCCCGGACACGAATATCCGTACCGATGCCAGACCGGCGCGGTTACGCACTGACCGAAACAGCGAGCGACCCGACTTGAGGCCGAGTTTCCAGGTTGCCGATGAAAGCGACATCAGTGTCCTGAACATCAATCGTCGAAGTACCGGCGCGGTGGCCAGCTTCCTCTGGAATGACTGATACATCTTCTCAAACAAGAGCGGCACACCTACCATGTACGTCACCCGATTGTTGGCTATATCTTCCTTGATTTGATTGGACTTGAGCGATCGAGCATACACAATCGTCGCGCCGGACATTATCGGCGTCAGAAAACCACAACTGGCCTCAAAGGTATGATGTAACGGCAGCACCGACAAAAAGACATCATCGGGACCGATGGAGAGACGGGAGAAGATACCGTCGAGATTGGCCAGCAGGTTCTCGTGGGTAAGCTCCACCGCCTTGGGCGCTCCGGTTGTTCCTGAAGTGTAGATGATGACTGCGACCTCGGATGGTGCAGGTCGCGACATCAGCGGCTCGGAACCGGTAAGCTCGGTCCAACCCGAACTGGAGTCGTCCTCGAAACTGAAAACATCCACGTTGATACCGAGATCATCCAGAAGCTTCCGGCCGCGACCGGAGACGAAGGCCGATTGAAGCCCGGAGTGTTTTACGATATGAGCTACCTCAGTCGGCTTGAGGTTGATATCAATAGGCACCACCGTGCCCCCGGCGGCCAGAATCGATAGATAGGCTATCGGCCACTCCGGTCGGTTCTCAGAGAGAATGCCAATGCCACACGGATCGATACAACCATGGCCGACAAGCCCTGCCGCAACCGCTCGCACGGTTTGCAGGACTTCATCGAACCGGTACTCTTTACCCAGACCACCTTCCGCTTTGAAGACTATCTGATCAGGATAGCGCTCGACCACCTGTTCAAATGTTGAACAAAGGTTGGGCTTCGGTGTGTCTTGAGCCGGATGCGAAGACATGCCTCAATTTAGATATGCAGAGCCTCAAGGCAAAGTGAAAAATGACCGAGCAAGCCAACAGGTATCCCTTGAAACGTGAGTGGAGGACTGCTATCCTGGTGCGATACGGTGCACGGCGGATGTCCTCGTCTACCTCTTGATGATCTTGGATACGTCCTTCAAACGGGCAGACCGGGAGGTCTGCCGCGCACAATATCATGGGTTCCTGGAAGGTCCTTCTCGCAGGAAAGACATTCGAGAATTGCCGCGCGAAGCGCAAAGAACAGGCTTGCCTGTGCGCCAGCAGAAAACCGCCGGGGCGCAAACCCCGGCGGTTGTAGTGGTCGTTGCAAAAGCGTGCGGCTTACTCTTCAACAGTGATGGTCACGCTTAGGACCAGGCCGTTGCCTCGCGGATCGATGTCGGTAACACTGACGATGTAGTCACCGGGCGCACCGGGCACGGTGAAGGTGAAGTAAGCCTCACCATAGGTATTCGTTTCGACGGTGCTGGCATCAGGCAGCAAAATAGTATGGTCGGCCAGCGGGTTGCCGGGACGGTCTTTGATCAGTACCGTCAGGTACGCGGTCTCACCCGGTCCGGGACTACCCTGCACCTGCAAACTCGAAGTGCCGCTGAAAGCGGTTCCGGTAGTAACAAGCACCTCGAATGTCGAGACAGCGCCCGCTGGATGCCAATACGTCACGTAGTCAACGCCGCCGATGCCGTCATCGTCAGCACCAGTCACAGAGTAGTCCTGCTTGAGCACTTTGGACGTGATTTCCACCCGGTCCGAGGCACCGTAGCAACCATCTTCCAACGAGCCTCCCGCCACGTTTAGCAGGTTGGCGTCGGCCCGGAACGAGGTGCCGCCGACCACCGGGTTGTCGTTCAGATCAATACCGGTGACCCACACATAGCACTTGGATTCTCCGTCGGCCACCATCGATGCCGGTACGCCGATTACTATCAGAGTGTCCGGGAACCAGGTATTGAAGAACATGGCGGTGTCGACCACAGTCCCGCCGGCCGTCTCGGCATAGATGAACACGCGGCCATCAGCCGTAGGAACGTTGTTACCCGAGAACCACTTGGTATTGCAAATACCCTCGTGATTCATAGTACGCTCCTCATGCGATTTCATAGTACCCTCGTCGCACGAGAAGTAGACAACTTCAGAGTCGTTCACCGGATTCAGATAAATGTCAGACACCACGGCGACAATGGAATTGGTGAAGGCAACACCATCCCAGTGCGGCATATTGCAGTCCTCGGCGCCCAGGACTATGTAGGCCGGGGGACCGGCGGTTACCAGTACCTGAGTAGCGTTGGAGAGTACGCCACCGCACGTGGCGCGGATTCTGATGGTTCCTGATATGGAGCCGGAATGTATCGTCGCCGTGGCAACACCCTGGCTGTTGGTGACGGTTTCATACGGTCCAAGGCCGCTGTTACCCAGACGTTCGCCGCCGCCCGGCCCGTCAAGGATATAGAAGCTGACGTTCAGACCTTCCGGCACCGGGTTGGCATTGACATCATAGATCACGGCGCGCAACAGACCAGCTTCGATACCGCCGGTCTGCGTCACCGAGAGACTCATCGAGTCGGACGCCAGGTAAATGAAGTCGGGAGTGGCGTCAGGCGAAAGCTGCAGCGATGTCTCAGCCTCGCCGGTGATGCCGCCTTCGTTCACGGATACTTTCACATAGACCGTCTGAGCGTCGTTGCCACTGATAAAAGTAACGCTGGCGCCGCCATCTGAAGTCATGGCGGTCGACGGAATCAGACCAAAGGCATCCCAGGTCCCGTTAGCGTTGGCGTCAAACACCAGCGAGTCAATACCGGCCGACCAGTAGCCGTTGCCGTCAATATCGACGAATTTCTCACCGGCTGCGATTCGGACGAGCGTATTGTCCGGAGCCGGTTGGCCGAGCGCATCCCTGACTGAGACGGTGACCACAGCAGAGTCCGTTCCATTGGCCAGCAACAGATTCGGCGTGACCGAGAGAGAGACGTTGCCGCTGGACTGCTGGGTGTTGGTTACATCGACGCTGGTAGAGGCCGACTGGGACGCTTGACCGCTATTTGTGGCGGTAATCATGACCGTACCGACCGTGGTCGCCGTAAAGATCGTGGCAGCGATGCCGTTGGCATCGGACACTGCTGTTTCAGGCGTGAAGTATCCCGCGGACGAGGGCTGGACGACGAACTCGATTGTCTCGCCAACTACAGGGTCATTGCCTGCGGTCAAGGTAGCCTCGACGATGGCGGTTGAATTCAGTTCCACCGCGGCCGGGCTGGCCGTTACCGATATGTTCACATCAGTCGCTGGCGGATCATCCAGGCGGCTCTTGGAATCACACCCGCCGAGGAACCAAAGCGAAAGCAGCGCCAGCGACGCCGCAACGAAATATGCTACGGAGCACTTCTTGTTGGTGAACATGACTTCTCCTGATTCTATCCGGTTTTGCTTCTGTTTGTTCTGCTTTGTTATCATCCTCAGGTGGCTTCCCGTATCGGCCTGCTATGAAAAACAAACGTCAAAACCCGCATCGTTGCGGGTCCGACGTCGATGTTGTCTTGAAGGGGATTGGATCAACCCCCGCCCATAGCCAGTTCATTGTCGACGATAGTCGGCGTGACGAAAATGACCAGATCGCGGCTTTCGGTCCTCTTGGTCTTGTACTTGAAGAGCATACCCAGAATCGGGATGTCCTTCAAAATCGGCACACCATGTTCACTTTCGATTTCATCCTCGGTGGTCAGTCCGCCAATCACTGCCGTCTGGCCATTGGACACGATAACATGGGTCTCGGCGTTACTCGTATTGATAATTATACCGCTGGGGTCAAACTCAAACGTTGACCGCTCCGGCTTAAGATGCATCAGAATCTGGTTCTCCGCCGTGATATGCGGCGTGACCGTCAAGATCGTGCCGACCTCCTCAAACTGAATGACCACGTTGCCGGATTCATCGAACTGTTTGACAGGTACCTTTGCACCCATCTGAATTCTGGCCTCATGATTGTCAATCGTGGTGATCTCCGGATGAGCAATGATCTTACCCTTGCCGTTGCTGACGACAGCGTCGACGAAGGCTGTAACGTTCCAGCCATGCTGCAGGGCCGTCACCTGATAGTGGAAGGCCGGACTGGAGACATTGGAGGCGTTGACATCACCGGACTGACGAATCTGCCGCCCGCTCTCGGTGACATAGGTACCATTGATGTCCCAGTCGAAGCCGAGTTCAGAGAAGTCGTCGGTGTATATTTCCAATAGTTGGGCCGAGATTTTGATCTGGTACGGCGGTTTGTCAAGCTCGGCAATGTACTCGAGCAGCTTCGGCATGTTCGCCGGCACTTCCTGGATGATGATCGAGTTGGAGCGGGAGTCGGCATCGACTTTGCCGCGTTCGGTCAGAAGTGACTTGACGGCGGTGATGATATCACCGGAAACTGAGTTGGAGATCCTGACGATTTTCGTTTCGAGATCGACCAACTTGCGTTGCTCCACGCGATGTTTCTCTTGTTCGGTCAGTTCCTCGCGGTGCGCTTTGGTGTCGAGAATGCGGATGTAGCCGCCATCCTCATCGACCACGGCCAGATTATAGGTGCGACCGATAATATCCATCGCCTGCCGCCACTGGACGTCGCGCAGCTTGATGGTGACGGTACCCTCGACGCCCGGAGCAATCACGACATTGACGCCGCCGTAATCGGCCAGGAAGGTCAGTACCGAACGAATATCAGCCGATTGGAACTGGAGGTTCTCGATCGGTTTGCCCGTATCCGGTGTTTGGGCCGTTATGCCCGCCGCCGCGAGGAGCCCGAGCACCAGGCCGATTATGAAACGATGTTTCAGATTTGTTTTCCAAGCCATGGGATATTACCTGCCTTTCTTAGTCCTCTATGTGAAGAGCCATTGTGCGACTCCATCCGTATTCGAATATCTGAAAATAGACACGATCGGACTCGATCCTCAGGACGTAGCCTTTCTTAACGCGGTCACCCCCCTGGAGGATGTAGCCATAGCCGTTGGCATCCTCAAGCAGGGCACGGTTCTTGCCGCCGTCGGATTCAATAATGCCGACCAGTCTGAGACCTTCGACGTTCGGCACTTTCTGCTCCACCGGATCATTGGAGACTCTGGCTTCGTTGATCAGAGTCTCAAACGGATCTCGGTAGCCACGCGCCTTGTATTTGACAATCAGACGCTTCGGGAACTCGGCGACCATGGTTCCTTTGATTTTCCGCGTTTGTGCGGGTGTCCGACGGAACCGGGAAGTTGATTTCTTCGACTTGTCGGTCGCGGCGGCCAGCTTGGCGCCGTCGTCCGATTTCCTGGTCGACTTTTTGGACTCAGTTTTCTGAACCACTGTCTTTTCAGGCACATCCGGTGGCTTGACCTTGCCCTCAGTCTTATCCCTGGCTCGGTCTACCTTGGCCACTGTCCCGGAAGTTTTCAGAGCAGGCTCATCAGCCGTCTTAGGTTTCGAGGTCTTCCCGGGTTCAGCCTTGGGCGTTGGCACAGTCTTCTTTGGCGCTGGAGCCTTCGTCTGGACAGAGGCAACAACAGGACCGGCCTCGGATTTGTCGGCAGGTTTCACGACCGGCTTGTTCGTTTTTGCCGGTTGCTCAACCGGTGATTTCTTTTGAGTTACCGGCTTGACCTGATCGGCCGCAGAAGCAACCGTTACCGGAGTCGGCGTCGACTTCTTGGGCGCAGGTTTCTCGTATAGATTGGCCCACTTGTCCTTGTCGGTGAAGACTGCCTTGGGAGTTACCGGTTTGACGGCCTGTGGCTGTTCCGGCTTCTCAATCTTGACAGCGACTTTTTCGGTAGGTGCTGACGGCTTCTGGTCTACCGCCTGTTCGGTCCTGGACCGAGCCTTGGGCGACTCCGGTTTATCAGTCACAGGTGGCGTGTTAGTTGACGCCAGGGCGGCCAAACGATCCTTGTCGATCGCAGCGTTCAGTTCCGCCGTAGTTTTGGCTTGGGTTGAGGGTATCGCAGTCGGCGCCACGGGCTTAGCAGCAACTTTCGGTGCTACCTTAGTCTGGTTCGACTCCCTGGCCAGTTCGGCAACAAGCACCGAGGTGGACCAGGGGGCGAAAGACCGACCCGTTTTGTCCGGAAACAACACCGTCACAGAATTCTGGTCACTCCGTACTTGGTAGGCGGTTTCTTTGTCCAGATCAAAGACCACCCGCACTACTTCTTCAGGCTGTACAGCGTACTGACTGGTCCGAATCCCTCGCACCGGACAATGCGGCAGCGAGAGGAATTTCTTGGCGCCCAGATAGTGTCTGGCTTTGAGGATATCGACGATCACCCGAAACGGCTTGCCGTCCTTGGCTACTTCCGTCTGGTGGCTAAACCTCACCGTGCCGTCGACATCAAGGCGCGCCACGGTCTGACCGTTCTGAAAGCTCAATTCGATGTTAGTCACCCGTGACGAGGCAAGAGCAGACGAGGCAGCCAGAAGAATCAGGGCAGCAATTATGCAAGAGACTTTATTCATCTGGTCACCTCCTAAATCGTAATCTCTTTGAGCCGCTCAGCCTCTTTCACAAAGTAAGTGGAGAGGGTGAAGACAGCTGAGACGGTTTCATTCTTCTTCCGCTCCGACGCATTATCGCCGGCCGCCGGTTGAGAGATGGCAACGTTGAGGGCGGTAAGCTCAAGATTGTCGACATTGGCGATGAACGGGAAATTGGCTACGTAGCTTATGAATGAGCCAAGGTCATGGTAAGCCCCGGTCATGCTGATCTCAAACGAGGCTATATTGTAGAAATCATCTGTTTCAATGTTCAGAGGCTGAATCCCGGTTATTTTCGTTCCTGTCAGCGATGAGGCTGTGTGCAGTTGCACCAGGAAGGAGGGGATCTGCTTTACTTCGGGCAATAGCGCCTCGATCTCGTTGTAACGGTCCAGAAGGTCGACATATTCCAGCTTGAGCGCTTCCAGCGATTTGGCCTTCATTTCGACATTGCGCAGTTCGGTTGTGATTCTCTCAAACTCCTGGGTTCGGGCCGCGATTTGCTCGTCGTAGTTGGAGTACAGCCTGGAATGCCAGAAATAGACAACCACAAAGAATGCCATGACCCCCAGTGCGATCTTCTGAGTTTTGGCGTCCTTGAAATCCATAACGGTCCGTCCCTAATTTAGACTTTTGTGGCTGGTGGTCTTGTCCTTCTTCGATTTGCCAGAATTAACCTGCGCCACCGACGTGCGCGTTTGCTGGTCGGCGAGCAGATGTACATCTAATGACAGCACGAAGTTGAACGCTGCATATTTATCAAACTTGACTTCGTTGGTGGATACCAGTTCCACGTTATCGAAGTAGTCGGAACGCATAGTATTGATCATGAAGGCGGCCAGAGCATTGAGGGTAAAGGCATATCCTTCAATTCGAGCGGGCCTCACCACCGCCATAGTCGCAGGTCCGACCGAGGAGTCACCCGCCGGAACCGGCGCTGCCTCCTCGGTAAACTTGGCCAACCAAACGAACTCCGGTACGTTCCGAGCAACGTCGCCAAGAATCTGCACCCAGACAGTCCGGTGTCGATCCAGTTTGTCCACCGCCGCCATGCGTTCGGTGATCTTGGCTTTGACGCTCTCAAGCCCTTCGACAAGCTGAATGTCCTTTTGCAACATAGCGGCACGGCGTTGGGCTCTGGCGATATTGTTGTCGAGTTCGGTGATCTGGTGCTTTTGGTAAAACGTAATAGCTACCAGCATAATCATCACGCCAACAGCCCCGCCGATCACGTAGAGGCCAGCTTTACCCAGCGAGAAATCGAAGGACCGCTTGAGGTATTCCTTGGGAAGTAAGTTTATCTCTATCATAGCTGATCCTACCTAACCTTCCTCATGGCCAGACCGACAGGAACGGTCAATAGCGGTGCTATTTTCTCCGGCTGGAGGTACTGGAACAGTTCCGGATCGTAGTCGATATTGCGCAACGGGTTGGCGATCTCCAACGGCGTCGACAGCTTCGACTGCAAGTACTCAGCCATATATGGTACTAAGGCGCCGCCGCCGCACAGCACGATCCAGTCGATGTTCTCCTGCTTGGACTGTGACTTGAAATATGAAAAGGCTAACTCTATCCCGGAAACCAGTTCGTCGGTCGCCGATATGATAGTAGCTTTGAGCATGTCCTGATCGATTGATTCCGCCATCTCGCCTTTTATGGCTTTGGAGGTCAACTCCGGATTGAGCCTGAACTCCTTTTGGATGGCGTTATACACTTCACGGGTGCCGCTGGAAACGTCACGAGTGGAGTGATATATCCCATCCACTACATAAGTGATGTTAGTCACGTCATGGCCGATGTTCAGCAAGCACGTGATCCGCGAGGGATCGATCTCGTAGTTGTATTCGTAGGCGTTGTAAATGGCCAGGGCGTCATCATCGACAATCACCGGCCGCAGCCCGCAGTCTTCAATCAACTGAAGATACACTTGCAGGTGTTCCTTACGAGCGGCTACCAGCAGTACATCCATTTTGTTGACATCATCGTCGACTTTGATGATGTGATAACCGAGCGAGACATCATCGACATCGAACGGCGCCCGCTGTTCGGTTTCAAACAGGATCGCCTGCTCGGCTTCAGTGCCCGTTTTCTTATCGATGGTAAAACGGTCGGTTATGACACCATGGCCGGAGATGGATACCACCACATCCCTGATCTTGGGATCGGTTTGGTCGATCAACGACTGGATGTTGAAGATGACGGCTTCCCGATCACGAATCTCGTCGGCAACAATCGCCTCCGGGGGCAGTTCCCTGATCCCGATTGCCGCGACCGCATAACCCGTCTTGGTATGATCCAGTTTGACCAGCTTGATCGAATTGGCGCCGATGTCTAGTCCGACCGTGCTCTTGGCTGAGCGAGAAAACAGCATTGGTCACTCTTTGTCTAAATGATTTGTAACTCTTGCTTCATTGTTAATATATCGACACAACAGAGCTTCATTTTATGTTCGAAGCCAAAAAACCGTCCCGGAGAAGCAACTCGACTTACCGGATCGGGCTTTCAGTCCTCCCGAAGTATTATCGGTCGACTGCGGCGCCACCTTTATAGGAATCGTATAATCTGTTGACGAATAAATGATTACAGGAAAACCCCTCCCGCCTGGAGAGGGGTTTTCAGAGAATGAGTAGCAGAGAGTGATCTAAGGCTAAGCTATAGGTGCCAATGTTGTGCCTGTTAATAGGCATCACCGGCATGCTCCTGAGCCCATTCATCCCAGTTGTCATAGGATCGAACCCGACCAGTCGAGCGCAATATGTTGTGGAAATGTTCGAAGTACTGATCTTCCACAACCCCAATAGTGAGGATATTGCCACCACCGGTAAAGCCGGCCGAGCCATTAGGGCCGAATGTCATAGCGTTATTGGACACATCCGTGAAGATGTAATCGACGTTGCCTGTCAGAGTGTCCTGTCGTACCAGCGGATCGCCATCGTCATAGACGAAGGACGTCGGATTGACGAGGTCTTGAAAGATCGTGATAGTCATTTCGTCATAGTCGAAATGGACACCGTACTGCATCTTATCCGTGATAGCCATAGAACGGGCCAGTCGCAGCGAAGAGACGATATCTCGGTTCGCGGATCGGAACTGCATTCTCTCATAAGCTCGCTGGAATCTCGGCACGGCCATGCTCGCGACAACACCGATGATTACGGCCACGGTGAGCAACTCTATCATCGTGGCGCCGAATGTCGATCTAAACTTTGATTTCATATCTGCACCTGAGTATTAGGATATCCTTTCTGTTTCCCGGACCAGTAGCGGGTCGCAAGAACCGCGCCAATGACCGGGACCTGCCTGCACATGTCATCATTCAGCACAGGCCGTGCCTTACTCTTGGGAAAATCATACTCAAACCACGGCCACCTGCCATGTCCGCACCGCACAACAGCTTGACGTGCACCCGAGGGAGGCAATCAGCGGCGACGGGAACAAAAGCAGCCTGGACGACCTTAAAAGGTGTGGGATGCACCCCATACCAGTGGGACGAACGCAATTTGCTGTTGACAAAATCCAGTCTCAGCCTAACTTGATAGAAACAGAAGGTCTTACGATAGAAACCATAAGCTTCACGATTCCGAATTGAGGATTAAATCATTATGCTGAAACGACAGACGACTTTGTCCGAGGGCTCCATCGTCATACTTGCTATGATACTGATAATGTTCATTGTCGGCCCGGTCTCTGCGATCGACACACCGGCTGTCCTGACTCCGGAAGCGGTTGTCTCACCGAAAGCTGAAATTCCCCTATCCGCAGTGGTCAGGGAGGCTCTGCTTGACCGTGATGGCGACGTTGTCAAACTGTGGGTTTTCTTCACCGACAAGGGTGTGTTCGACAACACCGAGTTTGCAGCCAGGGCGGCCACGGTTGTGATCGCGCCCCGAGCCCTCAAACGTCGCGCCAAGGTCGGCCGTGATTACGTGGTCTTTGCCGATCTACCGGTGCTGTCGGAGTATGTCGACGGTATAGTGGACATGGGAGGTCGACTACGACGGGTCTCGCGCTGGCTTAACGCCGCCAGTTACGAACTCCCTGCCGACCTGCTCGATCAGGTAGCTGCCCTGCCCTTTGTGGCCAGGCTGAAGCCGGTAGCACTTTATAAGAGAGCACCACTGCCGGAGGAAGCGCCTGATCGTCCGGAGAGTCCTCCGGAACAGTCTCTCGGCGGCGATGCGCTCGACTATGGTCTGGCTCTCAATCAACTCAATCAGATAAATGTCCCACCGGCGCATGAAAAAGGATTCAGCGGTTCCGGGGTCACGCTGGCTATCTTTGATACCGGTTTCCGGAAATCGCATGATGCTTTCGCCGCTCACTATGTCGAAAGCAGGGTTCTGGCCGAGTGGGATTTCATTTTCAATGACGGTAACACGGCCAATGAAGGGCCCGACTGGTCGAGCCAATGGAACCACGGGACCTATATTTGGTCCACATCGGGTGGGCTTGATGACGGCACGCTTTACGGCCCGGCTTATCGCTCCAATTTCATTCTGTGCAAGACGGAGGATATCAGGTCGGAGACGCAAGTTGAAGAGGATAACTGGGTCGCTGCTCTGGAATGGGTCGATTCACTGGGCGCCGACGTGGTCACCAGTTCTTTGAGTTACATGGGTTGGGATGATGGCACCGGCTACACTCAGGCCGATCTGGACGGATGGACCGCCGTCACCAGCATCGCGGCCAGCATGGCCGCCGACATGGGCATAGTGGTCTGCAACTCAGCCGGCAACAGCGGTCCGTCCCCGTCGACTCTGGGCGCTCCCGCCGATGCTTTCGATATGCTCACCGTCGGCGCCGTCGACGCTTCCGGATACCTGGCCGGCTTTTCATCGCGTGGCCCCACTGCGGATTTGCGCATCAAACCGGAAGTCACAGCCCGAGGTGTTTCGACCTCGTGCGCCGTGGCGACCTCCGACGCATCCTACGGCGCCATGAGCGGCACTTCACTATCGACACCTCTGGTAGCCGGGGCCGCCTGTTTGCTGATCGAGGCCAAGCCATTTTACACCCCACGACAAATCCGTTGGGCACTGATGGAGACGGCCAACAACGCCGCAGCACCCAACAACGATGTCGGGTGGGGCTTGATTAATCTTGACGCAGCACTCAGTTGGGGAGCCAACTTCGGGTCCGATATCACGATTGGAAACGCTCCGGCTACGGTTCACTTTTACGACAGTTCGACCGTCACCCCCTTGGCGTGGACCTGGGCCTTCGGCGATGGTGACAGCAGTTCGGCGCAGAACCCATCGCACTTGTACAATAATCCGGGCGCCTACAATGTGGCACTGTCGATTGAGACCGACAGCATGGGGACCATAATCGACGCCAAAGAAGGCTACATTATACTGTTGGCCGACACTCTGGCTTTTGCCCCTGCCTCCGGCGCACCCGGATCAGAGGTGGTCATGTCGATCAACCTGAAAAACTCCCAGGAGTTGTCCAGGCTGACTATTCCCTTTAAGTTTGACAGCTCTCCATTCGTGGTTCTTGATTCAGCCACGTTGGGTGACCGCACGCTCTACTTTGAACATTTTGAACTGGTTGGGTTCATCCCGTCCTCCAACAGTTACGCCTATGAACTCCGGGCCGACGGCGGCGGCGGACAGCCTCCTTTAGTCGCGGGTGACGGTGAGATCATGCAGCTTCATTTCAGCATTGATGCTCTGGCGCCGCTTGGTACGACAATTGTGATTGATACTACCTCATCGCCAAAGATGCTGGAGGTAACATCTGAGTTTCTCGTATACGCTCCGGCGGTGATCGAGGGAACGCTCGGAGTTACGGGTAACGTGCGAGGTGATGTCAACGGCGACCTGGTGATAGACATTGCCGACCTGATTTACCTGATCGAGTACATGTTTGCGCAGGGACCGCCCCCGGTGAGCGAAATGGCTGGTGATGTCGACGCCAGTGGCCAGATCGATATCTCCGATCTGGTTTACCTGGTTGACTACATGTTCAACGACGGCCCTCCCCCACCGGCGTAAAGGGCGGTGGTTAAGCACTCCGGCAGGTCTAAACCAAGCCTGCCCTGAGCGCAGCCGAAGGGCGGTTTCGACATGTGAATTTTCGAGTAGGTCGAAACCCCTGGTCCGAAGGACCGCCGCCGGCGGGTTTCGACATGTGAATTCCGGCACCAGGAGTCTTGGCAGGATCACAGGGATCCTGCCCTACTTGACTTATTGATCGTCGGGGTTGCGGATAATTCTAACCAGATAATACCAACCAGTGAGTGAATAATCCGGGTCATATATCAAGGCAAAGCCGTCTCCATAAGCGTGTTCACATGATGCCCAAGCTATGATCTGTGTATCGGGACCGACATAAACATCCACCACATCATCGGCTCGTATAATAGAGTTCCAGATTTCAAAAAAACCGTAGTATCGGGAGTTGCTGATTTGGCCGACAATCGAGATGATTTGGACGTCCTCTCCTGGTAAACCCTGGGGACCTTCGTCTCCCGGTGGACCTTGGGGACCCACGGGACCCATAGGCCCGCGATCTCCTTCGCAGGCCAGTAGAAAACAAAGGAATAATATAGCAATGATAACTTTTTTCATGGTTCCTCCATAGATTGTTACTTATTAATTAGGCCAGCCTTTGATAGCTTGTCGACGGCTTTACCCGCGATGGAGTGGACCACCGTAGTGAAGCTGGCGAAGGCATTGCCTCCGGTTCGAGCAGTTGCGTACCATACGATATCGTCCTTCTCGACGTCCCATAGTTTTATTTCAAAATTCATCCAAGGTTTGCGCAGCGTCTGTCCACCGGTGGTGTAGGTAGTGGATTTTCCCTTGTAGTAGTAACCTGAACCTAATTTTATTAGGCGCTTCGGGATTTTGTGTGGGTAAAACGTTCCAGATAGAGTATTCTATCTGACATGAGAGATAAAGATCTTTATGCCCGCATCCTCGGAATCGAGGAGCCCTGGTTTGTTCGAGAGGTGGATTTGCAGCTTCAGGCG
>JAUWIB010000029.1 GCA_030605565.1 bacterium | reverse complement strand
GCCTGAAGCTGCAAATCCACCTCTCGAACAAACCAGGGCTCCTCGATTCCGAGGATGCGGGCATAAAGATCTTTATCTCTCATGTCAGATAGAATACTCTATCTGGAACGTTTTACCCACACAAAATCCCGAAGCGCCTCTTTTCTTATTCATATCCTCACCTCGTAAACGAAAGAATGAACTTGAGCGACACATAGGAAAAAACGAGTCCGAAGGCAAGCCTGAGAGCGCCGGAAGAGAAGCGGTTGTTGAGCCTGGCTCCAAGGGTGGCTCCGAGCAGTGTCCCCAGGCAAAGCCACGTTCAACTCAATGAATCCCTGCGCGTATTTGAATCCGGAGCTAATGAGTGCATTCACGGAGAAACAGGTCAGTGAGGACGCCATGGCCGCCTTGATAGGTGCGCTAAGGATGAAAGTGAAGGCCGGAACCAGGATAACCCCGGTGCCTATGCCGAGAAGACCCGGCAGCGCACCCGCCAGGGATCCGATGGAGATTTTCTGCACCAGGGTGCCTTTCATCTCCTTATCGGTCTTCTCGCTTACACGCTTTTTGACCAGACCGGGAATTCCTTCGGCAATCATGCGAATCGAGACCAAAGCAAATACCAGCCCCATGCCCAAATCAAGCCAACGGTCTCGCGTCGACAGATACAGGAACACGAAAGAAAATATCACGGTGGCTACAGCCCCGGATATCATGATGGGAGCGAGCGAACGTAAATTCACGTTGCCCTGCTTGTAGTGGCGGTAGCTGCCCCCAAGGGTAGTGAAGAACACGGCGAGAATGCAGGCGCCGGCGGCGTGGGCAGGTGACAGCCCCACAAGAAACCGCAACATCGGCATCAGCACAATCCCTCCGCCGATTCCCAAAAGACCCCCAAGCGTGCCGGCCAGGAGCCCTCCCCCAAAGAGCATAAGTATTTCAGATATTTCGATTGCGTTCATTTACTGCTGAATCGTCTTGACTGACACCTTCGAACAATGGGGCTCGGTTGGGCTTCATGCTAAGACACAGCTTGTCTGATGGCAATGGCTTTTTGGTATTCTCGCGTCCGCTGTTTCATTATTCATTCTTCAACTTGCGCCAAAGCGTCGCCGGGCTGATTCCGAGAATCTTCGCAGCTTGGCCGCGATGCCCACCGGTTGCCTTCAACACAGTCCTGATGTAGTTCATTTCAACTTCTCTTAGACTCCGCGACGGCGCCGAGTCCACATGTTGCCTGGATCCGCCGGGGTCCAGCAGTTGCGGCGGCAAATGCTCCGGTTTGATTTCGCCGGTTCCACTAAGGACAGCGGCCCGCTCGATGGCATTCTCAAGTTCTCGCACGTTGCCGGGCCAGTAATAGGCTCTGAAGCGCTTCAGACAGGAATCATCCAAACGCAGGTTGGGGATACCCAACCTGACCGAGAGTTTCTGCACGAGATAATCCGTCAGCGGCAGGATGTCTTGCGGTCGCTCACGGAGCGGTGGCACCACAATCTCAATCACGCGCAAGCGATAGAGAAGATCCTCGCGGAACCTGCCTTCTGTGACAGCTTGCTCCAGATTACGGTTGGTGGCGGCGATGATGCGAGTGTCGACCTTGCGTGGGATACTCTCACCGATTCGAAGTATTTCCCGTTCCTGCAAGACCCGGAGCAACTTCACCTGCGTGGACAAACTGATGTCTCCAATTTCATCCAAAAGAATAGTGCCTCGTGCAGCTTGCTCGAACAGACCGTTACGGTCTCGCACGGCGCCGGTGAAGGACCCAGCCCTGTGACCGAACAACTCGCTTTCCAACAGAGTCTCCGGGAGGGCTCCGCAGTTGACGGAGAGCATGGAGTAGCCGGCGCGGCGTGAGGCGCTGTGGATGTAACGGGCAATCACCTCCTTACCGACGCCCGTCTCACCGGTTATCAGGATCGAGGTGTCAAACGGCGCGACTTTGCGGGCCATCTCCAGCGTGTGCTGGAACGGTTGGCTGGGTACTGCCGCCAGGAACTGCAACGCAGCATCTTTGGGTTTGGGGTCAATCGGCATTCAGATACCTCGAATTATAGGCTTGTTGAAAAAGGCCGGAAGCCGTCATTGCGAAGCCATGCGTTTCGCGTGGCTGTGGCAATCTCAATTCGTTGGTAGACCGTGAGGGAGAGATTGCCGCACTCCCTGCGGTCGCTCGCAATGACCGGAATGGGGACTTTCTCAACAGGCTCTTATCTCCTGTGCACCACGTTGTCAACTCTCGATAGATATTGCAATATGCAATCATCATATTCCAATATAGTATAGTCGATCGGTTTGTCAAGTGAAAGTTACGTCTGCAATCGCTTGTGACACAACCGGATATGTCATAATGTCGAAATGTGGCAAGGGTCTTGCTATGGCTATGCGACAGAAGCAAGATGAATGACGGCATAAGGTAAGTCTCTGATGACTATGAACTACAACAACTTGGTATCACAATGACTACCGGCCTGAGCCACATAATGGGAACCGGCAAGACGTTACGCTGGCGGATTGTAGCGGTGCTTCTGGTGGCGGCTTTGATGCCGTTGTTCCTGGCAGGGTTCGGTTCCTGGGTCGTTTTCGGCGAATTGTTGGAACAGAAGTCGTTAGAGGTTATGCGAAACCTTGTTCATAGCCATGGGAAGGCTATCGAGGCCAATCTTGAGGAGCGGGTTCATCTGCTCCAATTGGCTGCCGAGTCGAATTCGCTGACAGAGATCAGTGACCCACAACGATTGCGCCAACTATTAGCTGATCTGAACAGTTCCAGCAACAAGGGGTTTGTCGATCTGGGCGTTTTCAACTTCGAGGGAGACCATGTAGGATACGTGGGGCCGTATGCGCTTCGCGGTCTGAGTTACCGTGAGGCGGACTGGTTCAAGGAAGTGATGGTCTCGGGGGCGTACGTCAGCGATGTTTTTCTCGGGTACCGGCAGGTACCGCACTGTATCGTGGCGGTGAAGAAGGTAGCCGCCGATGGTGAGCCGTGGATTCTCAGAGCCACCATCAACAGCGATCAGTTTGAAAGGCTGGTGCAGACGAGTGAACTTGGGCCGGGCAGCGATGTCTATATTCTGAATCGCCAGGGGGTTTACCAGACTACACCTCGTGGCGGATCGCTCCTTGACCGAGCGCTCGGTCCCCTGACTGACGTCCACCGCGGAGTAAGAGAAGAACGGGTGGATATCCACGGATCGGAAGGGATCAAAGCAACTACCTGGATCAATGACAATCGCTGGTTGCTGGTGGCTCAACAGGATCTGGCATTTGTTCAAGCGACCGTCGACCAGGCGATAGCTGACTGGACGTTGGTGGTTGCTGTAGCCATTGCGCTTCTCATCATAACCACATTTTTCGCCACCTGGCACCTTACCGGACAAATCAATAAAGCCCATGCTGAGCGCGAAGAGATGTCGAGGGCGTTTATCCGGTCGGCCAAACTGGCCTCGGTTGGTGAACTGGCCACCGGCCTGGCGCACGAGATCAACAACCCACTGGCCATCATGAGTGCCGAGCAGACCAACATTGCCGACCTGCTGTCAGAGTCCGAAGCCGATACACCGACACGTGAACAGATTCAGGAATCACTCCGGCGATGCAAGACACAGATCCAGCGCTGTGCAGGTATCACCGGTAAGATGCTTCAGTTCGGACGCAAGCGCGAGTCTCAGGTGAAGCCTACCGATATCGTTCCGCGTCTTTCCGAGATCATTCGCCTCCTGGAACGTCGCGCCAAAGTGCGAAACATAGAAATTGTGGCTGAAATAGAGGAAAACCTTCCCCGCGCCATGGTCGATCCGGTGGAACTTGAGCAGGTGATGGTGAACCTGATCAATAATTCCATCGATGCCATGCCGCAAGGGGGAACGGTCACCGTCCGGGCTGCTCGGGAAGAGGGCCGACTGCATCTCCAGATAGTAGACGACGGTACCGGTATTCCGCAAGAAGACCTTGAGCGTGTCTTTGAACCGTTTTATACGACCAAGCCGGTTGGCCAGGGGACGGGGCTGGGGCTGTCGGTCTGTTATGGCATCGTGCAGTCGTGGGGTGGCGGCATGAGAGCCGAGAGCGAACAAGGAAACGGCACAGCCATGCATATCATGCTTCGGTTGGAGCCACCCGGGCAAGAGTAGGAGATTTCTGATGATGGAAAACAACGAAGAAAGCAGAGTCCTGCTCGTTGATGATGAAGAGGATTTCCTGACCGCCTCATCACAGGCGTTGCAGCGAAGAGGTCTGGAGGTTGATGTTGCCCCCAATGGTGTGACAGCATTGGAGATGGTGGACGCAAAGCAGTACGATGTCATCGTGCTGGATGTCAAGATGCCTGATATCGACGGCATCGAAGTGTTCAGGATCATTCGCAGGAAGTATCCTAACCTGCCGGTAATTCTCCTGACCGGTCACTCATCTATCGATGATGCCTTTCAGACGTCAAAAGACGGTATCGCCGACTACCTGTCAAAACCGATCGACATGGACGACATGGTAGCACGTATTCGCGAAGTGGTGGTCCGATTCAAACAAAGGGAAAGCGAGGATCGTGAACCGCCGCCGCCGCCGGACTCCTCCGTCCCCGTGCGGGTGATACTCATTGATGATGAAGTCAGGTTCCTGGACTCGATGAAGCGTGTGCTTGAACGCCGCAATTTAGATGTGGATACAGCCGAAAGCGGCGAACAGGGTCTGACGCTCCTGAAGGAGAAGCTGGTTGACGTGGTTGTTCTGGATATCAAAATGCCGGGCATGGACGGTCTTGAGGTGCTGCGGCGAATAAAGACGTACTACCCCAGTGTCCAGGTGATAATGCTTACAGGTCACCCGTCATACGTCACAGCCGTGGAAGCAATCAAGCAGGGTGCTCATGAATACCTGGAGAAACCGCCGGATGTTGAGAAACTGGCGGCGACGATCCGTCGGCTGTTCGAGCATCGACAAAGCCAGGTTGAACAGCAACAAGCGGAGCTTATTCAGGATATCCGCAGGAGGTATCCGGACTGACATGACGAAATCAGTCGGAGGAGAGTGACTCACATGGCAGAAGTGATACTGAATGACAGACCTTATCAGGTAGACTCCGGAGGCTTCCTGCTGAACAGCGACGAGTGGGACGAGAACTTCGTCGAGGCGATGGCGCCCAGAATGGGTATCTCTGACGGTCTCACCACCAAGCACTGGGAGGTCATCCGCTTCATTCGCAAGACATACGAGGAACTCGGCAGGTGTCCACTAGTCTATCAGACCTGCAAATTAAATGGCCTGCGATTGACAGAATTGAAGAATCTCTTTCCCACTGGTTACTTGCGGGGAGCCTGCAAACTGGCGGGCATCACATACAAGGAGAGCTACCTGAAATACGCTTGGGTTGAGCATGGGCTCAATGAGGTCGCCTCCACGTCACCGGAAAAGACCTATGAGATCGACTCCAACGGCTTCCTAGTTCGAGCGCACAATTGGAGCCGGCAGTTTGCCGTTTGTAAGGCCTCGGAAATGAAAGTGCCCGGCGGTCTGTCGGAGAGACATTGGCAGATAATCAACTTCCTGCGGAGCTACTACCAGGAGCATCGCGAAGTCCCGACCGTATTTGAAACCTGCGAACATAACGGTTTGGAACTGGACGAATTGGAGAGGCTGTTTCCTGATGGGTACCACCGGGGAGCGGTCAAGATCGCAGGATTGAGAGCCAGGTAGATAACCATGACCACCACGCATCAGGTGCAAAGTCGTCAAGACTGCATGAAAAAGGAGAGATCATGAGTGCCGGTAGAAGCTCCAATGCGAAGCTCTCGCTTGACTCCGACGGCTTTCTTTTGGACCCCAAGCAATGGGACGAAAATTTCCAGGCCGCGATCAACGACCAACAGTCAACATGGAGTAGGAACTGATGGCAGATAGTCCT
Organism: bacterium; assembly: GCA_030605565.1. Taxonomy (GTDB): domain Bacteria; phylum Zixibacteria; class MSB-5A5; order GN15; family FEB-12; genus JAJRTA01. Next base: position 33,557 of record JAUWIB010000029.1, on the reverse strand, counting down.
TCAGCGAAAGCCTCTGCTTACGACAAGTACATCGACTACAAGCGATTTGGAATCGCAGTCGCACTCTTTGTCCTTATTCTGATAGCTCCCATCCCCAAAAGCATGTTGGATGTGGCCGTCGAGTATCAGATGGGTGAGACCTACGTGCTCGACTTCTACTCTCAGGAGTTGTTCGACAAACCATTCAAGGATGTCGAGCAGTGGCAGGTGCTAACTGTCCGAGCCTTTGAGGGGTGTATGGTCCAGGGAGTATCCCGCAAAGAGACGGTACTCAAGCGCGGTTCTAAATCCCTGCAAAAGATGGGGATTACGGGACATGAAGAGCACTTCACGCAATACCGCACCCTGCTGGAATCTCTGGATGAGACCAGGGTGAGGGAACTACTGCTGAATGGTCGCGAACTCAGGCTCGAGAAACTCACCTATACCATGCTGACACCTGCGCAACAAGAAAAGGTGGACAAAGCCGCTAAACAGATCCGCGTGTGTATTGCTATGGTGGCCTTCGTGGTCGTGTGCTTCGTGACGGAGGCGATCCCTTTGCCCGGAGTGGCCTTCTGTATCGGTTTGATTTTAGTGTTCTCAGGAATCGTCACCCGTCGAGAAGTTGCTTCGTTGTTTTGGTCCGACGCCTGCTGGTTTATCATGGGAAGCCTGATGTTCGCCGCGGCGTTCGTCAAGACGGGAGTCGACAAACGTATTTGTCTGCTCATTTTCCGCTACCTGGCGAAGCCGAGCGTTCGCTGGGTAACAGCCATAATGATTCTGGTGATCGCCCCCTCTGCTTCATTCATCTCGGATCATGCCCTGGCCGCGATTTTCCTGCCTATTGGCTTGATTCTGTATCACAACAGCTTATCGAGCAAGAATCCCGAGGACAAAGAACTGGCCAAAATGATGATGATCACAATCGCTATGGCCTGCAACATCGGTGGCTTCGGCTCACCTTCCGGCGGCGCCCGCAATGTGATAATGATGACCTACATGGAAGATATGTTCGGGATTACGATAGGCTACGGGCAGTGGATAATGTATGGCATGCCGTTCGTGCTTATCATGATGCCGCTCTTGTGGGTCGTAATCAACTGGCGATTCAAACCAAAGATACAGGATCTGCGCCCGGCCCTGGACTCTCTGAAACAGGACATCAGCCACATGGGGGGCTGGAATCGAAAGCAAATCATTGCGGTCTCGATATTCGCGTTGATGTTGATGGGGTGGATCACCGAGAAGAACATCCTGCTGGACCTGATCGGCGTTCGCCTCGGCATTGGAGTGATTGCCATCGCCGGAGCGGTGGCCTACCTGTTGTGTGGAGTTGTCAACTGGCGGGACTATCAGGAGAAAGTCGACTGGGGTGTCGTCTGGCTCTACGCCGGAGCGATCATCTTCGGTCGCATCCTTGACCAGACAGGGGGAGCTTACTGGATGGCTCGCTCGGTAGTCGAGGGCATGGCGTCAATCGGTATCAAGGCCGGCGCGGCCCTGCTTGGTACCGGCAGTGCCGTAACAGCGATAATGACCAACCTGATGGCGGATGGTCCAGCCGCAGCGGCGGTGGGACCAATCACGCTGAACATGGCCGCCGTAGCCGAGCCCGGAACAACCCTGGTGCCGTTCATCGGCCTGGCCACGGCCTGTGCCTCATCATTTGCTTATCTGCTGGTTATTGGGACGCCCCCCAATGCCATAGTTTACTCAAGCGGCTATCTTTCAGCGAAAGACTTCCTGCGCGTGGGAATAATCTGCGTCGTTTTAGCTTTCGCGGTTCTGATGTTACTCAGTATGTTGTACTGGCCGTTGCTCGGTTTTGGTGACCTGCCGTCCATGGGATAGGTGTTGGAAAAGGAGAAACTAATGGATATGGAACATACCACGCTCAAGCTGCTCCTGGTGGATGATGAAGATGACTTCCGACTGGCCACAGCGACAGCGCTGGGCAGACGAGGATTCACCGTAACAGATGTCGCCGACGGAGCAGACGCCCTGACGGCAATAAATTTCGAGCGCCCGGACGTGGTCATTTTAGACCTCAAGATGCCGGGAATGGGTGGTATCGAAACACTGCAAGAGATCAGGGAGATCGACGCTACCCTCCCGGTAATCATCCTTACCGGGCACGGGGATTTCGATGCCGCTATGGCCGGAATCAAGCTGGATATCGTCGACTTCCTGCAAAAGCCGATCGACATGGAGCAGCTTGCCAAACGCATCCGTACGCTGTTGGATCGAGACATGGAAAAACCGATGCGGGAGCGGACCATTACCGAACTGATGGCGCCCCCATCACGCTATCCCCGACTCTATGTAGACGAACCCGTCTCTGATGCTATTGCCAGACTGCGGGAGGCGTTCTACCAGCCGGTGGTGGAGGGGGTGCAGGCCGGCCAGGTTCGCTCGGCCCTGGTTTACGACCGTAGCGAGAAGTTCGTGGGGTTGATCCGCTTCGTTGACATGCTTAAGTTAGTGCTGCCTCCATTCCTCGAAGACTCTCCCTATACAACCTTCTTTACCGGCATGTTTATGGCCCAATGCAAACTGATCGGCAAACGAAATATCCACGAGTTGATGGATAAACTCGTGTTTGTAGAGATACACGACCCCATCATGAAGGCGATACATCTCATGGTCCACCACCACGTGATCAACCTGCCGGTGATGGATGATGGAGAACTGGTGGGGATATTGCGGGAACGAGATATTATTCTCGAGATAGCCGGAGGTATGGAGTTCTGATGACCATGATTTCATCATACGCTTGCAGTTTCAAATAGCTTTTTGAGGATGAATACCATTATGCTGTATGTACCAGGTCGCCACAATGCGAGGAGTGATCCACCATGACCGAGATAACGTTGCCGGACAAGCATGTTGTCGTACTGGAGAGAAAGAACTTTCAGAGTCTCCTTGATGCGCTATCGGAAAGTGGGTACGAACTGTTGGGTCCAACTGTCAGGGACAGCGCTATTGTCTACGAGAGGATTCATGCTGTGGATGAGTTTCCTGTCGGCTGGGTTGACGAGTGTGAGCCCGGCAAATACCGATTGGTGAAAGACAAGAAGAAGACACTTTTTGGTTACACTATCGGTTCGCAGTCCTGGAGAAGGTTCCTTCACCCACCGACAAACAAGCTCTGGGAGGCCACTCGGGACGGCAACGGTTTCAAGGTTATTCAACCGGAGCCCGACCAGATCAAGCGCGCCCTGATCGGTGTTCGCTCTTGTGAACTTGCCGCCCTGGCCATCCATGACAAGGTATTCAGCCAGGGTCAGTATATCGACAACTCATACCAGGAGCGACGGCGGAACGTCTTCGTGGTGGCGGTCAATTGTGTGCGTCCCGGCGGTACCTGCTTCTGCGCTTCCATGAAGACAGGACCCAAAGCGACCTCCGGTTTCGATCTGGCCCTGACTGAGATGTGTGTCTCAAACCGGCACTATTTCATTGTGGAGCCTGGTTCAAAAGCGGGAAAAAAGCTCGTTGACAAACTTCCGGTAAAACAGCCGAAGGAATCGGAGATTAAGGCAGCGCAAAAGGAACTCAACCGAGCTGCCGCCGGCATGACTCGCACTATTGACTCCGAACACATCGGAAAACTGCTGAACGAGAAATTCGACGACCCTCATTGGGAAGCGATAGCCGAGCGATGTCTGGCCTGCGGCAACTGTACTATGGTTTGCCCGACCTGCTTCTGCACCAACATGCAGGACAGTACTGATCTCACCGGGCAGCACGCCCAAAGACAGCGGCGGTGGGATTCCTGTTTCACTGTGGATTATTCCTACATCTACGGCGGCAGCATACGCAATAGTGTCACTTCACGCTATCGGCAGTGGATGATGCACAAGTTAGTGCACTGGCAGGAGCAGTTCGGGATGTCAGGATGTGTCGGATGTGGGCGTTGCATCACCTGGTGTCCGGTCGGTATCGATATCACGGAGGAAGCACGGCAATTAACGGTGACGGAGTAAAAGCATGGCTTCGGCCATAGAACGAGGATAACCATTATGAGAGATTTGGAGCAGACTCTCAGAGAGCATCCATTCCTTGAAGGTTTGGATACAGAGCATCTCAAACTGCTGGTCGGCTGCGCTTCGAACGTAGTCTTCAAGTCAGGGGAGTTCATTATCCGTGAGGGTGAGGAAGCCGACGCCTTTTATTTCATCCGGCAAGGTCGGGTTCTCATCGAGACGCATGTTCCCCAGAAAGGACCGATCATGATTCGCTCACGGGAAGCCGGGGAAATCCTGGGCTGGTCGTGGCTGGTGCCGCCATACCGCTGGCATTTCGATGCCCGGGCGGTGGAATTGACCAGGGCTATTGCTCTTGACGGCAAATGCCTTCGCGAGAAATGCGAAGAAGATCATGATCTCGGCTATGAAGTCATGAGACGGTTCGTGGCCATCATTGCGGAACGCCTGGAGGCAACCAGATTACAATTGTTGGATATTTATGGCAACTCAACAAACAAGTAAGCACTCAGGCACCGGGACTCAGCCCGATCCCATGTTAGTGCGGCCGCTGCAGATTCAGCGCATAATCAGGGACCTGGGGGATACGTTCTCGCTAATACTACAACCACCGGATGGCGAGGCCGACTTTTCATTTCAACCCGGACAGTTCAATATGCTCTATGTGTACGGCGTGGGTGAGGTGCCGATTTCGATTAGCGGTGACCCGGCCAGAAGAGAAATACTAGTACATACCACCCGTGAGGTGGGAACGGTTACAAGAGCTATGAGAAAGCTCAAAGTAGGTGATAGCTTGGGAGTTCGCGGACCTTACGGAAAAGGCTGGCCCGTTGATAAGGTAGAGAATCAGGACGTAGTGTTGCTGACCGGTGGTATCGGTCTGGCTCCGCTAAGGCCGATGATTCACTACCTGCTCACCCGTCGCGAGAAGTATGGCAGGATTGTTCTGCTGTACGGTGCAAGAACTCCAGAGGATATTCTCTACCGTAAAGATCTTGAGAAATGGCGTTCTCGTTTCGACCTGGAAGCGCATCTGACTGTCGACCACGCAACCGGCGCCTGGCGCGGCAATGTTGGCGTTGTGACCTCACTCGTCAGAAGGTCCCCCTTCGACCCGCAGAACTGCATAGCAATGGTATGTGGTCCGGAAATCATGATGCGGTTTGCTGTGATGGAATTGCAGAAGCGTGGCGTGGCTGATGACCGCATTTACATCAGCATGGAACGCAATATGAAGTGTGGCATAGGACTGTGTGGACATTGCCAACTGGGACCAACGTTCGTATGTAAGGATGGCCCTGTCTACTGTTACGCCGACATAAAAGACATTTTCACCAAGCGAGAAATGTAGCATGGCTGCCGTAAAAAAACCAAAACTGGCCGTGTGGAAGTTCGCCTCCTGTGACGGCTGTCAACTATCCCTGCTGGACTGCGAAGATGAGTTGCTGGCCATAGCTGAAGAAGTCACTATTGCGAATTTCCCTGAGGCGTCCCGGGCGGTAATGAAAGGACCTTACGATATCTCTCTGGTGGAAGGGTCCATCACCACGCCGCACGATGAAGAGCGGATCCATAAGATTCGCAGAATGTCGAAGTGTCTGGTGACGATAGGCGCCTGCGCCACCGCCGGAGGGATTCAGGCGCTACGCAATTTCGCCGACGTGAACGATTTCGTTTCCATCGTGTACGCCAATCCTGCTTATATCAAAACGCTTAACAAGTCGACCCCCATCGCCGATCATGTATTTGTTGATTTCGAACTCCGCGGCTGCCCGATCAACAAGTACCAACTGGTGGAATTCATCAGCGCTACTCTCAATGGCCGCAAGCCGAACATCGGCACGCACAGCGTTTGTATGGAATGCAAAATGAAGGGAAATGTCTGCGTGATGGTATCCACCGGGACTCCCTGTCTGGGACCGGTTACGCAGATGGGTTGCGGCGCCCTTTGCCCGTCCTATAACCGGGGCTGCTTCGGATGCTTCGGTCCCATGGAAAGCCCGAATACCAAATCGCTGGCGGCCTGGTTTGAACGGTTGCAGGTTCCGTCAGACGATATTGTCAGAATGTTCCGGGGGTTCAATGCCTATGCGGAGCCGTTCCGAAAGGAGAGCGAGGCGCATGAAAAGTAGAACCATCAAGGTCGACTACCTGGCCCGTGTGGAAGGAGAGGGGAAGCTCTACGTCAAGATCAAGGACAACACGGTAGCTGATGTCCGCTTCAGCGTTTTCGAGCCTCCGCGATTCTTCGAAGCCTTACTGCGTGGTCGAAGATTCACCGAAGCACCCGACATCACGGCTCGTATCTGCGGCATCTGTCCGATCGCTTACCAGATGAGTTCGTCACAGGCGATGGAATCAGTCTGCGGTGTCACCGTCTCGGGACCGCTCCGAGACTTGCGCAGACTCATCTACTGTGGTGAATGGATTGAATCGCACGCGCTTCATATTTACATGCTCCATGCTCCCGACTTCCTGGGTTACGAAGATGCTATAACGATGGCCAAAGACCACCCGGATGTCGTCACTCAGGGTCTGAAGCTCAAGAAAATCGGCAACGAGTTGATGGTGCTCCTCGGCGGTCGAGAGATACACTCGGTGAACCCGCGCGTCGGGGGATTCTACAAAGTCCCAACGAAAGAGGATATCCTCCGATTCGTCGAGCCTCTCCAGTGGGCGCTGGAGGCATCTCTTGAAACGGTCCGCTTTACCTCCACCCTATCCTTCCCCGAGTTCGAGAGAGACTATGAGTTTGTATCCTTGCGACATCCTGACGAGTACCCTATCACCGAAGGCAGGATAGTCTCCAACAAGGGGATCGACATCAGCACCGACCAGTTCCTGGACACTTTTGAGGAGATCCACGTACCGCATTCGACATCGCTGCAGGCGAAAGTAAAAGAGCGAGACGACTACCTGGCTGGACCAATGGCTCGGTATTGCAACAACTTCGACCGACTGCCGGAGGTGGCGCAAAAAGCAGCTAAGGAAGCCGGTTTGTCGGAGGTTTGCACAAATCCGTTCAAGAGTATCATCGTGCGGAGTGTGGAGACGGTGTTCGCCTGCCACGAAGCGTTGAGGATCGTTAAGGCGTACAAAGCTCCCGACAAACCATATGTTGAAGTGCTGCCTAAGGCCGGGGTCGGGCACGGATGCACTGAAGCGCCACGCGGACTGCTCTATCATCGCTATGAGATCGACGACGCCGGGATCATAAAAGACGCCAGAATCATTCCTCCCACGTCGCAGAACCAGAAGGCCATGGAAGTAGACCTTCGTCAGTTCGTGCAGAAGAACCTCGATCTGACGGACGAGAAACTCACCTGGCAGTGTGAGCAGGTGATACGCAACTACGATCCCTGTATTTCCTGTTCGTGCCATTTCCTCAAACTCGATATCAAGCGGGATTGAGAAAGGACACGCTCAGTGGAAGAATACTCCATAACGGTGGTCGGCATCGGCAACGCCTACCGGTCGGACGATGGCATCGGCCTGTATGTCGCCAGGCAGATTGAGAGCCTTGCCCTCAGCGGCGTGAGAGTTGTTGAGGGAATCGGCGACGGTTTTGCGCTTATCGATGCCTGGGCCGACTCGGACCATACTTTTGTGATTGACTGCGCTTCTTCCGGAGCCCCTCCGGGTACGACATATCACTTCGATGCGCTGTGCGAGTCTATCCCTTCCAACTTATTCTCAGGGTTGTCGACTCATTCGATTTCCGTCAACGAGGTAATCGAACTGGCCAGGGTTCTCAATCGGCTTCCTCGTGGACTGATAGTGTACGGCATTGAGGGTAAGAGTTTTTCAGCCGGTATCGACCTGACGCCGGAGGTCCGGCAAAGCGCCAACAAGATCATTGGACGTATCGTCGAGGATATCGAAAGTCTGACCAGGCACAAAGTGACAGGTGGTGACAATGCATGAATCTTCACTTCTAAAGGACCTGCTGAGCAAGGTCAAAACCATCGCTGAAGAAAACGGAGCCGACAAAGTGATCGGGGTCAAGGTGAAACTTGGCGCCCTGGCCCAGATCTCGCCCGACCACCTCCGCGAACATTTCGATATTGCCGTGGCCGGCACGGTAGCGGAAGGTGCGAGGCTCGAGGTCGAGGTTCTTCAGGACAACTTTGACCCTCATGCTCAGGACATAATATTGGATAGCGTCGAAGTGGCGGAAGGGTGAAGGCTCTTGGCGCCGAAGGCTGCTAATGTTACCGAGATCGATCAGCCCTCACGATTGCGTCTCGGTATCAGAGGAACGGTACAGGGCGTCGGTTTCCGTCCATTTATCTATCGACTGGCCAACGACCTCGATCTCAACGGCTGGGTCAGGAACTCACTGGGAGGGGTACAGATTGAACTTGAGGGTGACAAGAACAGACTCCGACAGTTCCTTGATCGCGTCGTAGCTGAACAACCGTCTCTGGCCCATATTGATGACATAAAAGCTGACAACCTTACGCCCGTCGGCTACTCAGGTTTCAGCGTTCGGGAGAGTGACCGCAACGGCGAAACTGACGCCGTGATCCTTCCGGATATCGCAACCTGCCGGGACTGCCGAGAGGAAATCTTCGATCCTGCCAACCGTCGCTACCGATACCCGTTTACGAACTGCACCAACTGCGGACCGCGTTACTCCATCGTAGAATCGCTCCCCTACGACCGCGCCAACACGACTATGCGACGGTTCAGTATGTGTGACGAATGTCGTCGGGAATACGAAGACCCACGAAACCGACGTTTCCATGCGCAACCGAACGGATGTCCGAAGTGCGGCCCGCATCTCGAACTGTGGGATAAAGCGGGCAAAGCGTTAGCCGGCCATGAACAGGCTCTACGCCGGGCCTGTGACTTGATACGGGCGGGCGGGATACTGGCCCTGAAGGGACTGGGCGGGTTTCAACTCATTGTCGATGCCACCAACGATGACGCCGTGCGCCGTCTGAGAGATCGAAAGAACCGACCGGAAAAACCGTTTGCGCTGATGTATCCGGACCTGCCGTCGGTCGAGAACGACTGTGAACTGACAACAACGGAGAAGACTGCCCTGACCTCCTGCGCCTCGCCGATAGTGCTGCTGAAACGGAAGCCTTATGCAGAAACCACTCAGGGCAACGTCTCGCATCTGGTTGCTCCCGACAACCCATACCTGGGAGTCATGCTGCCCTACACCCCTCTGCACTATCTGCTCATGGCTGACCTGGGCGGTCCCATCGTGGCCACCAGCGGCAACCTGTCGGACGAGCCGATCGGCACCGATGAGCGCGATGCTCTCGCTCGGCTTCACAGAGTTGCCGATCTGTTTCTGGTGCATGACCGTCCCATAGCGCAGCACGTCGATGACTCGATTGTGCGTGTTATTGCTGACCGTCCGGTCGTACTTCGCAGCGCCCGTGGATATGCTCCCACAGTGATTGATCTGCCCGAACCTGTGCCGGACTGTCTGGCGGTGGGTGCTCAACTCAAGAACGCAATCGGTATAGCCAGAGGAAGGCGCGCCTTTGTCAGTCAGCATATCGGTGACCTGGATAGCAAACTCACTTTCGACACTTTGGGCACTACCGCCGGGTCACTAATGTCCATGTATGATGTGAATCCGGGTCGAGTGGTCTGTGACCAGCATCCTGACTATCAGTCCACCCGGTTTGCATCAAGCTTTGATGTCCCACGGGTGACGGTTCAGCACCACTACGCGCACGTTCTGTCTTGTATGGCCGAACATGGTCTGGAGCCTCCGCTGCTCGGGGTAGCCTTCGACGGCACAGGGCTTGGTACCGATGGCGCCATCTGGGGCGGTGAGTTCTTGAGAATCAATGACAACTCCTTTGAGCGCGTCGCTCATCTGCGATGCTTTCGCCTGCCCGGTGGTGATGCTGCTATCCGTGAGCCACGCCGTTCGGCCCTGAGTTTGTTGTATGAGGTCTTTGGTGATGCTGCGGTATCGATGGATGACCTGCCCTTGGTCAGGTCCTTCGGAAAATCGGAGCTAAAGACCATCAAGAAGATGCTTGGCAGGGGAATCAATTCACCTCTCACTTCGAGCGCCGGTCGCCTCTTTGATGCCATCGCATCCCTTGTCGGATTGTGTCACAAAATGAGTTTTGAAGGTCAGGCCGCGATGAAGCTGGAGTTTGCGGCCTTGAACATCCGGTCGGTGGACACCTACGAGTTTGACCTGGACACATCAGTCTCACCATTCGTCATCGACTGGGAGCCGATGTTGTGTCAAATCCTCACTGACTTACGGTCCTCAGTAACCCCGGCCATGATTGCCGCAAAGTTCCACTGTACTCTGGCGGAGATGACCGCCGCTGTCGCCGTCAGGGTCGGTGAGCGCAAGGTCGTGCTCACCGGCGGCTGTTTCCAGAATAGATACCTCACCGAGCGCGCCCTGGCGTCCCTCGAACATCATGGCTTTGAAGTGTACTTACACGAGCGCGTGCCACCCAACGACGGCGGTATAGCACTCGGTCAGATCATGGCGGCTTGCCGCCGGCAACACAAAGGAGACAAGAATGTGTCTGGCGATTCCCGGCAGGATAGTTGACATAACAGACGACGCTCCTCTCACGCGGTCGGGGCGAGTCAGTTTCGGCGGCATCGTGAGAAATGTGAATCTGTCGGCGGCGCCGGAAGCAACGGTAGGCGATTATGTCCTTATACATGCCGGCTTCGCCATCAGTGTTGTCGACCCCGATGAAGCAGCGAGGACTCTTGAGTATCTCAGTCAATTGGAACTCCCGACAACCGGGAAAGAGAGCGGTCGATGAAGTTCCTGGATGATTACCGTGATCCCGCCATTGCGGCGCAACTCGTTGGAGCTATCCTTGAGGCGGGCGCCGGCCACTGGAAAGTAATGGAGGTATGTGGTGGGCAGACTCATGCCATCGTAAGAAACGGCATCGACCGGAAGCTTGCCGACAAGGTTACGCTTCTGCACGGCCCCGGCTGCCCGGTATGTGTCACCTCGACCGACCTGATCGACAAAGCCATAACTCTGGCCTCACGTGAGGATGTCGTTTTCTGTTCGTTTGGAGATATGCTTCGCGTTCGCGGCAGCGAGCAGGACTTGCTGTCCGTCAAAGCGCAGGGGGGTGACGTTCGCACGCTTTATTCGCCGCTGGACTGCCTCAAGATCGCGCGCGAGCATCCTGACAAGCAAGTAATCTTCTTCGCGATTGGGTTTGAGACCACGGCTCCCGTAAACGCCTCGGTAGTATACCAGGCATACCAACAGAACCTGCGCAACTTCTCGATCTTGTGCGCGCAGGTTCTTATCCCGCCTGCCATTGCAGCTATCCTGAACTCTCCCGAGTGTCAGGTGCAAGCCTTGCTGGCGCCCGGTCATGTTTGCAGCGTGATGGGTTGTTCTGAGTATGCACAACTCTGTTCTCGGTTTCATCTTCCGATCATCGTCACCGGGTTTGAACCGGTTGATATTCTTCAGGGTATTCACATGGCGGTGGCGCAGTTGGAGCAGGGTCATGCCAGACTCGAAAACCAGTATGCAAGGGCTGTCAAACCTGATGGCAACAAAGTGGCCCGGGACATGATAGACCGTGTCTTCCGTGTCGTCGATCGCACCTGGCGCGGTTTTGGTGTTATACCAAAAGGCGGTTTGTCCCTTCGTGATGAGTTCGTTGAGTTTGATGCCGAGAAACGATTCGAATTGACGGATCGTCCGGCTGAAGACAGTTCAGTGTGCATAAGCAGTCTGGTCCTTCAGGGGATCAGGAAGCCGTGCGACTGCCCTGCCTTCGCTGGAAGTTGCACGCCCGAGCGACCTCTGGGTGCTCCCATGATATCATCCGAGGGCGCCTGCGCGGCGTACTACCGCTACAGTCGTCAAAGTGAGAATTCTGAGCGTATGAAAGCGAGTAGAAGCCAATGAAACCATCAGGCGATGGAAGCCCGGTTTGTCGGTTCCCTCTGACGGAGCATCCGCACATCTCTATGGCTCACGGCGGGGGTGGCAGGTTGATGCACCAGCTTGTACACGACATGTTTGCTCCTCTGTTCGAGAATCCGGACTCGGAATCACACCATGACGGAGCGCTTCTCAACATAGCAGGAGCCCAGCTTGCTTTCACCACCGATTCTTATGTCGTCGATCCCCTCTTCTTCCCCGGTGGAGACATCGGGACATTGGCTGTCTATGGAACCGTCAACGATCTTGCCATGTGCGGGGCAAAGCCTCTGTATCTGTGCGCGTCATTTATCCTTGAGGAGGGCTTTCCCACCGAATCGCTGTGGCGGATAGCTCTCTCGATGCGGCAGGCGGCGCTCCAGTCCGGGGTGCGGATTGTAACCGGCGACACCAAAGTGGTCGATCACGGCCGGGGTCATGGTGTATTCATTACCACGGCGGGAGTTGGCGCCGTGAACCATAACCTCCGGATCGGTCCGGGTTCCCTCAGAGCGGGAGACGTGGTAATTATCAGTGGCGACGTCGGCCGACACGGCATTGCCGTCATGGCCCAACGTGAGGGGTTATCGTTCGAAACGACGATAGAGAGCGACTGTGCCCCGCTGTCATCGGCGGTTATGCAGCTTATCGAGGCGGGGATCGAAATTCACTGCCTGCGTGACCTGACCCGGGGAGGTATGGCTACAGCACTGGTGGAGATCGCTGAGTCATCCGACCTGCACATCGGTATCGACGAAAGCAAAGTGCCCGTTTGCGATGATGTACGAGGGGCTTGTGAACTGCTTGGTCTCGATCCAATGTATGTGGCCAACGAAGGGCGTTTTGTTGTCATCATCCCGGCATCCGACGCAGACAGGACAGCAGCGATTTTGGGAACCTGTTTCCCCGGCCTCGGCTCCACGATTGTGGGCGAAGTAACCGACCGGGAGACCGGTGTTGTTACCATGAGAAGTATCATTGGCGTCGAACGAATGGTGGACATGCACAGCGGCGAGCAACTGCCGAGAATATGTTGAATGAGGTCAAAGACCCGGACCATGGGTGAAAGATAGGTTGAAGCTTAATGGCTAAACAAGACAACGAGGCGACCTCGGGCGCCATGAAATATTTTCGACATGGCGGCAGGAAATACAAGGTGGACTCCAAGGGCTTCCTCATGGATCCGAACGATTGGGACAAAAACTTCGCCGAGGGGATGGCTCCCGGCATCGGCATCACAGATGGACTGACGAATCAGCACTGGAAAGTGATCTCCTTTTTGCGCAACTCCTTTGAGTCCATGAACACATGCCCTCTGGTATACGTGGCCTGCAGAGAGAATGACCTCGGACTCGGTGATATCAAACGGCTTTTCCCGGCAGGCTATCTGCGGGGGGCGTGCAAGTTGGCGGGGGTTACGCACAGGGAAGCCTATCTGAAATATGTTTGGCAGGAACACAACTTCCAGCATCACCTGTCCCGGTACCGAAACAGCTCATACGAGATTGACGATCTGGGTTTTTTGACCAACCCGGACGACTGGGACGAGAACTTTGCCCTCCGTCAGGCATATGACATGGGGATGCCGAATCTGCTTACAGACAAGCACTGGCGGATCATACGCTTTCTGCGAGACAGGTACCGAATCACCGGGGAGGTTCCCACGATATATGAAACCTGTGAGGTCAATAGTCTCAAATTGGAGGATCTGGAGCGACTTTTCCCTGATGGTTACCACCGGGGCGCCGTCAAAATCGCCGGTCTGAGGGTCAGGTGATCCAACTCCCATCGTGTTGGACCCGAGCTAATGACCATCAGGCTGTAATAAATCGGTTATGAGAACCAAGGAGTGAACATGGGTACTTTCACTTACAAGAGCAAGAGCTACGAGACGGACAATATGGGGCACCTGTTGATCTTCGATTCCTGGGATGAAGATTTCGCAGAAGGCATGTCCGCGCAACTCAAGATTTCCGGTGGCCTGACAAAGGAACACTGGGACGTCATCCGCTATATTCGTAAGACCTTTGAGGATACGGGTTCGTGTCCGTCGGTCTATGATGCCTGTCGCATGGGGGGTATTCTGCGCCTCAAAGATATGAGGAGACTCTTCCCGACCGGGTATCTCAGAGGCGCCTGCAAGTTGGCCGGCATCACTTACAAAGAGGGTTATCTGGGGCAGGCGTATTATCCGCCGGCAGCAATGGACCTTAACTTGATATCCGCTGACAAGACCTACGAGACGGACGTGCGCGGGTTTCTTGTGCATTCTGATGAGTGGGATGAGCAATACGCCACATTCAGAGCCTACAACATGAAAATACCCGGCGGGAAATTGACGGAGAAGCACTGGAAGGTCATACGATACCTGCGAGAAAGCTGGGAGAAGAACAACGCCGTCCCAATGGTTTATGAAACCTGCGACGGAACTGGACTCCAGTTGGAGGAACTTGAACAGTTGTTCCCTGATGGCTACCACCGGGGCGCCGTCAAAATCGCCGGTCTGAGGGTCAGGTAGCCCGGCTCTCATCGGTATCATCGGTCTGCAATCTAATAGTGGCAGGCCACTTTTTCGCGCTCCGCGCGCTCCACATGTCACCCAGAGCGGAGTCGAAGGTTTGGGTACTGTAAGGCGACTCGCCTGACCGCCATCACCTGCGTAGGCTGAAGTAGCAGGCTGAACCATAGAAAAAGACCCCGGCTTTCGCCGGGGTCACAGATCTTATCATGCAGTCGGTTGCGTCCGAAACGAAACCAAGGCTCTCAGCCCAACAGCGTCAGGAACACACCGGCGGCCACCGCCGAACCGATCACCCCGGCGACGTTCGGTCCCATAGCCGGCATGAGCGGGTTCACCTTTCCATCGGTGGCATCCGACACGAATTTCTGAACCACCCGCGCGGCCATCGGTACCGCCGAGACACCAGCCGCGCCAATACAGGGATTGATCTTCTTCTTCAGGAAGAGATTGAGAATCTTGGCGAAAATCACACCACCGGCGGTCGAGAACGAAAAGGCCACGGCGCCGAGGACCAGGATCTTGAGTGTGCTGGGTATCAGGAACCCCGCAGCATCCATAGTGGCGCCGACTGTCAAACCCAGGAAAATCGTCACAATGTCGATCAGCGCGCCACCGGCGGTCTTGCGCAGTCGCTCGGTGACACCGCATTCACGCAGCAGGTTGCCGAACATCAGCATTCCGATCAGCGGCGCGCTCGATGGAATGGCCAGCGAGGCAATGATACCGGTGACAATTGGGAACAAGATGATGGCCGTCTTCGAGACCTTAATCATCTGGGGCATGTCGATAGCGCGCTCTCTCTTCGAGGTCAGCATACGGATGATCGGCGGCTGGATAATCGGCACCAACGACATGTAACTATAGGCCGCCACCGCCACCGGTCCCAACAGGTGTGGCGCCAGTTGGCTGGTGAGAAAAATCGATGTCGGTCCGTCGGCGCCGCCGATGATACCGATACAAGCCGCTTCCTTGAAACTGAAGCCCAGTAGTAAGGCTGCGCCCAAAGCCGCCACGAAAATTCCGAGTTGCGCCGATGCGCCCAGCAGGAACGTCAGTGGTCGTCCCAACAATGGTCGGAAATCCGTCAGCACACCGATGCCGAGAAAAATGATCGGGGGCAACAACTCGGTCTTGATCCCCTGATCATAGATCAAGCCAATGATACCATCAGCGTGGGAACCCATCTCGGCCAGCGGCAGGTTAGCCAGGATGGCGCCGAAGCCGATTGGGATCAATAGCAGCGGTTCATACTTCTTGACGATGGCGAGATAAATCAGGGTGCCCGCCACCGCAAACATCACCCAGTTGCCCCAACTGAGATTGGCGAAACCTGACCCTTGCGCCAGTTGCAGAAATGCTTCCATTGGTGGCGCCCTGCTACGCGATCATCAGAATCGGTTTCGAGGAATCGATCTCATCGCCGATCTGCGCGAATATCTCCGACACGGTGCCGTCACATGGAGCCTTAATGTCGTGCGTGGCTTTCATCGCCTCGATTTGTGCCACCGTCTTGCCCTTCGTGATCGTGTCGCCGACTTTGACCATGATATCCACAATCTCCACCGAACCAGCGAACGACGAATACACCGGCGTACCGTTGGACGACGCCGGAACAGCCGGAGTTGCAGTGGCAGCAGGCGCCACGGTTGACACTGCGGCAACGCCGCCACCGGAGGCCGGTTCGAGCGTAACCATAAATGTCCGACGTTGGCCGTTCTCCTCAACGGTGCAGCGTGATGTCACCGGACCGGTCACAGCCGGCGTAGCAGGTGCCGCAGACGGCGCGGAGGCGGCAGCCGGTTTCGGCGCCTCTTTCTTCTTCAGGGGGACGTCGATTTTCGATTTGCCCGTCAGGAAACGGATACCTTCGTTAACTTCGATTTTCTTGCCCGGCACCATCTGACCCAGCACCAGGAAGGTGTTTTTGTCATTGACCGGCAGGTTGCGCTCTTGTAGAGCGGCCTTGGCGGCGTCGATGTTCTTCGGCGCTGCTTCCAGCGGATCACCATCAAATGGTGGCAAGTCCAATTGTTCGGAGGCGGCTTTCACAACTTCCTGGTCCGGCGGCAATGGTGTCTTGCCGAAATAGCCCAGCACCGCCTTGCCAAATCCGGCGTCGATCTTTTTCCATCGTCCGTACAGCACATTGTTGAACGCTTGCAGCCAGTACTGCTGACTACCCGGCGTAACACTGGTCCAGGCGCCACCCGCTTCCACCACGACCGGGAACTCAGACAGCACCTCGGTGTACTTGTCGAGAATACCGGCTTTGACCATCATGTGAACGTTCGGTCCAATCGCGCCGCCCGGCATCGGGAAGCCCAGCACGCGGGCGTCAGCGGCGGTGGTGGTCGGGTTGAAAGCGTAATCGGCCATGGATTCGTTGAGCATATCTTCGATCTCGCCCATTTTGGACGCGTCGACATCAAGCGAGTAGCCGGTGCCTTTGAGAGCATGGTCCATCGAGCGCACATCCGGCTGCACGGTGCCGGAGGCCATGGGTCGGACCGACAGATCGATACCGTCAACCCCACCCTCGATACCGGCCATGTAGCAGGCCACCGCCATGCTGGCTGTGTCGTGAGTGTGCTGCCACAGCGGCATCTCCGGTGGCATGATCTTTCTCAAAGCCACCGCAGTGTCATAGATCGTTTTCGGGTCGGTGGTGCCGCTGGCATCTTTCAGGCAGATGCTGTCGATCCGCATACCGCTTTCGAGGAGACGTTTGCCGATGTTGAAGTAGAACTCGGCGGTATGCACCTTGTCCGAATGGAACGGCATACCCATCAGGGCGATACAAACCTGGTGATGCATCCCGGCATCGACAATCGGTTTGCCGGTCTTGATGAGGTTGTCGACATCGTTCATATAGTCGAAGTTGCGATCCCAGGTAGTGCCATACTCTTTCATCAGCTTGGCCTGGAGGTTCAATCCCTCCATCGACTGTGTCGTCAGAGTGACACCGGAAACCGAGCGGGTGAGAATCTGGAGATCGATATCGGGACCGACCGCCTCACGCATCTTCTTCATGTCCTCGAACGGATCCTCGCCCAGATACATCAGCGGCGCCTGGTAGCGCGCCCCGCCGCCGAACTCAAAATGGTGAATCCCCAGTTCGGCGGAACGTTTCATGGCCGGTAGAATGTCATTAAGACGCACCTTGCCGCCGAACGAACTCTGTAGCCCGTCGCGGAAGGGGGTGAACATCACCCGGATCTTTTTGGCTTTCTCAGTAAAGATCATTTTATCTCCTCAACCTTGGTTATCTTCGTGCCAGAGTAAACGCTTGCGGCCACCGTAGCAACGGCTGCAAGGACAGCGGCATCGGCTTTGGCCTCTCTCTGCGGAAAGACGACGATGATGACTCGCATCACGATGGCCAACACCATCAACAAGAAAAACACCGCGGCGAATGCCGAGGCGCATATGTGAACGAGATCCATCGATCCCATAGGCAAACTCTCCGTATGTTGGTCCGCCCACCGAGATGGACAGACATCCACGTTCGGTACGACCCGCCCGGTTGCGAACGGGCCGAAAAACAAGGTGATAGTATAACCAAGTGACTCACGACTATCAAGTACCGAACATTATATTTACTGCATTATTCTGGCAGCCGCGTATTCGGCGTTACGCCAAGAGGATAATTTAGACCGGATATTATCGCCCCCTTGACTAAGCACACCACCTGATGTAGTTTGGAATAACTGTGTACGGCAGATGTCCACATCTGCCACCGTAAGCGTCGCATGTGGATATACGACGCCCACAAATGCTGTGCCTCGACGGCCATACCGATGGAGCGACATGAACGAGAAACCGTTAATGGAAGCTGATGAACGAAAACAGGTAGTTGACTACCTCGCCAAACTGATGCAGCGACCGGTGCGCGATAAGCGAATCAACGCCATTGAGGTCAACCCACTCTATCACGGTTCTTCCCGGCGACGCATCGAGGTCGGACAGCACTACGCCGACCTGGAGCCGGACGCGCCGAGCCAGTTGGTGGTGGCTATTTTCGAATCGGACTCCTTCCTGGTCTGCACGCCGGAGCGCGGCTACGGCGAGGGCGTGCCCTACATCTTCACCCGCCAGGAAGTGAAGGGTGTGGAGAAGGAGGGGGGGTAAGGATTCTGCGCGAACACCCCAGATTGCCTGTTCCGGTGGTTCCCACGACCTCCGAATGAGGGCGTGTGAACGGCCGGTTTTTCATACAGCAGTTCCGCAACACCTCTGCGAGGATCGCAGGGTCACAACCACGCTTTCAGCGTGGCCAGGACCCTGCGAAACAAACGACTCTGCAATTCCCCACCGCCCAAACTCACTGTTAGTGCGCGGTGGACGTCCTCGTCTACCGCGTTCACCCTGAAAAGTTGTCGGCGCACGGGGACGTACGCCGACCACAAAAAGACGGGACGGAGGATCTGTCACTGTAAATGCAGCCACACGCTGCCGCCCCCACCGCTCAAACTCACTGTTTGACTTGCTCAGGTTACCGCTTTATATTCGCCGGATAATAACAGGAGTCTGTCGATGAAGCCCAGGAAAGTCAAAGCTGCTCGTGGTCTGAAACTGTCGTGCAAGGGTTGGCATCAGGAAGCCGCCCTCAGGATGCTCAACAACAACCTCGATGCGGAGGTTGCCGAGAAACCGGAGGAGTTGATCGTATACGGCGGCAGCGGCAAGGCCGCGCGCAACTGGGAAGCATACGACGCCATAGTCAAGTCGCTCAAGAAACTTGAGAACGACGAGACGCTGATGATCCAGTCGGGCAAACCGGTCGGCGTTTTCCGCACCCACGAGTATTCACCGCGAGTAATAATCGCCAACTCCCATCTGGTGCCGCACTGGGCAAACTGGGAAAAATTCCGTCAGTTGGAACGGCTGGGGCTGATCATGTTCGGCCAGATGACAGCCGGCAGTTGGATTTACATCGGCACCCAGGGAATCATCCAGGGAACTTACGAGACATTTGCAGCCATCGCGGACAAGCATTTCGGCGGCGATCTGAGCAGCAGATGGGTCCTTACCGGCGGTATGGGTGGCATGGGCGGCGCGCAGCCAATGGCGGGCACTATGTCGGGCGCATCGATTCTGGTGGTTGAGGTCGACGAAGCCCGCATCAATCGTCGCATCAAGCAGGGCTTCTGCCATGTCAAAGTGAAGACCCTGGACAAAGCAATCAAACTAATCAAAGAACACACCAAGTCGAAAGAGCCGATCTCGATTGGACTGGTCGGCAACTGCGCTGAGATTTTCCCGGAGATATTCCGTCGCGGGATCGTGCCGGATATTGTCACCGATCAAACTTCGGCGCACGATGAACTGAACGGCTATATCCCGGAAGCGCTGACAGTGATCGAGGCCAACCGGATGCGCAAGAAAGACCCCAAAGGCTATATCAAGCGTTCCTATGAGTCGATGGTGAAACATTGTGACGCCATGCTCAAGTTCCAGAAGGCCGGATCGGTGGTGTTCGACTACGGCAACAACCTTCGCGGCCAAGCTCAAACGGGCGGGCTGGTCAACGCCTTTGCCTATCCGGGTTTTGTGCCGGAGTATGTGCGCCCGCTGTTCTGCGAAGGGCGCGGACCGTTTCGTTGGGCCGCGTTGTCGGGGGATCCGAATGATATCGCCGTCACCGATGAGATCGTTCTGAAAGAGTTTGCCAAAAACAAGTCATTGGTGCGCTGGATCAAGATGGCGCGCGAACAGATTCCGTTCCAGGGTTTACCGGCCCGCATTTGCTGGTTAGGCTATGGCGAGCGCGCGCGCTTCGCCGACATCATGAACAACTACATCCAAAAGGGCAAAATCTCCGGTCCTATAGTAATCGGTCGCGACCACCTCGACTGCGGTTCGGTGGCCTCTCCATACCGCGAGACAGAAGGGATGCTCGACGGTTCCGACGCTATCGCTGACTGGCCTCTTCTGAACGGCCTGCTCAATGCTATCTCCGGCGCCAGTTGGGTGTCGATTCATCACGGCGGCGGGGTTGGGATCGGGAACGCTATTCATGCCGGAATGGTAGTGGTGGCCGACGGCACCAAAGAGATGGCCGAGCGTCTCAACAGGGTCCTGACCAATGATCCGGGCAGCGGCATCGTCCGCCACGCCGATGCCGGTTACCCCGATGCGATCAAGTTCGCGCACAAACACAAAATCAAGATCCCGATGAAATGATACTGCCTCCGGTTAGAGTCTTTCTCATCAATCGGTCCGTCTCAGAGGTTTTTCTGCCAGACCTTCAAACCTGATTCTGAGGTGACTGAGCCATGGCAGCCAAGATACTTCGTTTCCTTCGCCGGGTCTACCACGGGCTAACCTTGCGACGGTACTGGCTTGTCCTGGGTCTGTCTACCCTTGCCCACGTTATCTTCACATTTGTCGGCAACACGGCTTCGGGCATAGACTCTCATATTTATCTGCGCGTCGCTCACCAGATACAGGACGCCGGGTCATGGCCTGCCTGTGGAGCTCTGGAAGGGTCCTACTGGCCGCCGCTCTACCCGCTTCTGCTGGCCCAGTTTTTTCGCCTCTTCGGGGAGGCATCTCAACTGTACTACCTGCTAAACATTGCTGCTTTGGTGCTCATCACCGTTATCTCAGAACGATATATGCGGCGACTGGTCGGGGAACTGTCGTCGCGGTGGGCCGGTCTCTTCGTATTCAATTCCATGCTGATGTACTACTTCACCATGTACTACAAGTATGAACTCATCACCTGCCTCCTGGTGGCCCTGTCGCTTTACTTCTTGTTTCGTGATAGCAATAGACCGCTGATCGCTCTCAGCCTCGCGGGTGTTTTCCTGGGGCTGGCCGCCCTCGCCACCGGCCGAGTCCTGGCCCTCTTGCCTGGGATGGTCTATCTGGTAGCCATGACTCACCGTCCCCGTGCCGTAAAGTACTCGGTGATTCTTCTGCTGGCCACAAGCGCCGCCATCGGACCCTGGACGGTGCGCAACTGGATTTGTCACGATCGTCTCATTCTGCTGTCCACCAACGCCGGTTTCAATTTCTATTCCGGTTTTAACGAAGTTGCCAACGGCACCTATCAGGAGCCGGAGCTTTTCGAACCGCCGTACGACACACTGTCTTTGCGGAACCAGTCGGCCTTTCTTCAGGGAGGACTTGATTACATTTGCCGTAACCCGGGAAGATCGATCATGCTAACCCTCAGCAAGACCAATCTCCTGTGGCGGGTCCACTACGCCGACAGTGCTCTCTTCTACCCGTTCTTTTGGATCGGAATATTCATCCTCCCGCGCCTGTTGGGATCAGGCCTGCAAAGACAGGCCCGATCCATACAACTGATGATTGCCGGTTATACCGTTTTTCACATGCTTTTCATCGCCCGATACTATTATCTTGTGCCGTTGCTTCCGCTTATCTACGCCGTGGCGGTGGCCACCCAGCATCGCCTCGGCAGGTCTCTGCTGAGCCGCTATGGAACACATTAGACGAATGAGGTTCGATGACACCCCTGAGTCCACCAACGAAATCGAAGCTGATTTCGCGGCTCCTGGCAGGAGTTGTGACGGTGACGGTCGGACTACTGATCTCCTGTGAGAAGGGAGTCGAACTGTCCGGCCACGATTACGGCCCAATACCTCCGCTTGATACCTGCGTCTCGTATGACTTCGACATTGTTGAGCTTGCGTACGACGACCTCCCCAACACTGGCTACTCCGAAACAGCGGCTCGTGATACGGACTTTGTACGTGATGCCGACAATGTGATGCTGAGCGAATGGGAAGGCGAATCCTACTACCATCCGGTTGCAATGGCTCACAAACTGTATGCGTTGCTTGATGTCTACCATCGGACAGGTGATACTGCGCTTCTGCAACTCGCCCACAAGTACGTGGCACGCTTGATTCAGGAAGCGATGACCTTCGACAGCGCCATGTACTTTCCCTACAACATAGATTACAAAGTTCATCAGCGTGATGATGCTCTTCTGACAGCGCCTTGGTTCTCGGGGATGGCGCAGGGGGAGCTGCTTGGCGTCCTTGTGCGCATGTTTGATGTCACGCAAGACTCGACTTTTCTTGACCTCTCGCGTAAGGTTTTCAATTCTTTCCTCAGATTTCGCAACGACAGCCATCCCTGGACGGTTTTTCGTGATAGTTGTGGGTGCTACTGGGTCGAGGAATATCCTACCGAGCCACCCAGCATGACCCTGAACGGATTCATGTTTGCTATCTTTGGGCTATATGATTACTTCCGGCTTACAAATGACCCACAGGCGGAAATGATCTTGAAAGCTGGTTTGAGCACAATCAAGAATTACTTGCCGTTGTTTCGGCGAAAGGGAGGGATTAGTTTATATAATCTGCATTTCCGACGCTTCGATGTCAACTATCATCGGGTCCATATTGGCCAACTGCGTGATCTCGCCAGGATGACAGGCGACCCATTCTTCGATCAATGGGCTGACAGCCTTCGCAAAGACTATTCCCGGTAACTTGGTGTTTTTCTACTTGCGGTAGGGTAGGTTAATCTTCAAACCAACCCACAACCAGTTACGGGACGCGCCCCTTGGTCTGTCGCCATGTAAGAATCATTTTGATCAGAACCGCTCACACCATATATTCGTGATATGCCGTTGGAAAAGAAAGCCACTCTACTTGTCAAGAACATCGGTCAGTTGGTCACGATGGCCGGAGACGTTCCCCGGCTTGGTGATCAGATGAAACAACTGGCTCTGGTTGAGAATGGGGGAGTGGCCGTGGCCGGTGAGGAACTGCTGGCCGTCGGTCGTTCCGATGAGGTTGAAGGCCGCGCGCCGTTGGCTGAGGGATGTCGGGTGATCGATGCCGGCGGCCGGGTTGTCACCCCCGGTTTCATTGATCCGCACACTCATCCGGTGTTCTCGATGACGCGCGAAAAAGAATTCGAGATGCGCATCCGGGGCAAAACCTACATGGAAATCGCCGCTGCCGGGGGCGGCATCCGAGCCTCCGTGCGTGACCTGCGCACCACGCCCGCCGATGTTCTCATAAAAAAGACCTCGCACCGGCTCGACCGGCTGCTGGCTCACGGTATCACCACTATCGAGGCCAAATCCGGCTACGGTCTGTCGACTGAGTCTGAACTCAAACAGTTGGAGATTATTCGCGAACTCAATAATACGCACCCAATCGATCTGGTCCCGACTTTTCTGGGTGCGCACGAAGTTCCGGACGAATACCGCGAAGACCGCAAGGCCTATGCCGATCTGGTGATCAACGAAATGCTGCCCAAGGTTACCGCGCAAGGGCTGGCCGAGTTCTCCGACATCTTCTGCGAGAAAGGTGTGTTCGACGTCGATGAATCACGTCGCATCCAGCAAGCCGCCAGGGACTCAGGACTTGGTTTGAAGTTCCACGTCGATGAATTGGGTTCCACCGGCGGTGCTGAACTGGCCGCCTCAATGGGGGCTGTCTCCGCCGATCACCTCGTATACGCTTCAGACGAAGGTATTCGGGCTATGGCTGCATCCGGGACGGCAGCGGTGCTGTTACCCGCGACAACCTTCTCGCTGGCCGGGACCACCTACGCTCCGGCCCGCAAAATGATCGAGGCCGGTGTCATCGTGGCATTGTCGACCGACTGCAACCCCGGTTCCAGTAACACCGAATCTTTGTCTCTGGTTATCTCACTGGCTGCATTACAGATGAAAATGACGGCTGCCGAAGCAATCTCGGCGGTGACCGTCAACGCCGCCTGCGCTATCAACCGGCAAGACCGAATCGGTCGCCTCAAGGTCGGCTGTATGGCCGACCTGGTCATCTGGGACATGCAGGACTACCGCGAACTGCCTTATCACTGCGGTGTAAACCTGGCCCAGTTGGTAATTAAGCGGGGCAAAATAGTGAGCGGATCGCTCGGAAACGGGAACGTGCGCAAAACTCAGGGGTTGAAAGATTGATGGCACACAGGTTATTGTTAGCACCGCTTGTAGCAGCTTTTATAGGCTTGGGTTGCGCCGTCTATACGTTCAACCCGGCCGGGAAATCGAGCATCCAAACGATAGCGGTCGACCGTTTCGACAACAAGACAACCGAGTATGATCTGGCTGACCGCATAACCGATCTGGTGATCGATGCCTTTCTGGCCGACGGGACTTTCAAGGTTGTCTCCGCCGAAAACGCCGACGCGGCTCTGTCCGGTGTTCTGACTCGTTATGAACGCAAGCCGTTTGAGTATGACGAGAATGATGTGGTGTTGTCATACAGCGTGACTATGACTTTTGACGTGGCGCTGAGAAACCCACGGGACAACGATTCTGATATCTGGCGGGAAAGCATGGTCCAGGAAGGTGTTTACCTGGTCGACAGCGAAACCGAACAGGATGGTCAGAGCAAAGCGATTCAGCGTCTGATCGTATCGATAATCAACCGTACCACCAAAAGTTGGTGACAGCGGCAGTGGATCCGGAGTCAGTTCTACAGCACCGACCAAACAGGTCGATAAATAGTATAAGATGGTAGAACGATCAAGTCAGGAATTGGCAGACTGATGAAAGGCGATTCAGGCGTCATTGCGAGTCCGCCGCAGGTGGACGCGGCAATCTCCAATTGGTTGTTTCGCAGAAATCCGAGGATGCCACGCTTCGCTCGCAATGACAGAAACTTCACTTTTTCAACAGCCTGTTAGACAGGAAAGGTCGATTTTGAAAAGATACACATGCTTGTTGATATTCGCGATGGTTCTCACCTTGACGTTAGGTGCTCCCTCTGAGCCAAAGGCCGAGATTAACTCCAAAGCCGGGACCAGCGCGTTTCCATTCCTTAAGATCAACATAGGAGCCAGAGCCATCGGGATGGGTGGCGCGGCCACCGGTCTGGCTGATGACGAATCGGCTCTTTACTACAACCCGGCAGGTATCGCCGGCGGCAAGGGAACGCGATGGATCGGCGGCTACCACAACTACTTCGTGGATATGCAATCCGGCTTTGTCGGTATGATCTTCCCTCTCGACGAACGAAGTTCGATAGCCGGACACTTCGATTATTTGGGCTACGGTGAATTCGTCGAAACCAACACCAGCGGTCGGCGACTGGGAACCTTCGGCGGCTCAGACATCGTGCTGGCGGCAACCTACGGACGACAGGTGAGCTACAACTTCAAACTCGGCATCACGGCCAAGTTCATATACGAGCATGTCCACGAATACTCCGCCACTGGTTTCGCGGTTGACCTGGGCGCCAAGTACACTGATGATCGCGAGCGTTTCACCGGCGGCGTGATGGTGCAAAACCTCGGCAAACAGCTTTCGGCGCTGGGTTCTGAGAAGTACCGACTACCCCTGACCTTTCGAGGCGGTGTCTCGTACCGCCCTCGCGGCTTACCGCTGCTATTGGCTTCTGATCTGATCGTGCCGGTTGACAATGACATCGAGTTTGCTGTCGGCGGCGAGTACCACGAACTGAAACCACTTTACTTGCGGCTCGGATGGAACAGTTTCGGCTCCAACTATCGCGCCCACGACTCCGACGACAATTGGGCCGGCTTGACCGTTGGGGTCGGTTTCGACTACAAACGACTGCACATCGCCTACGCCTACGCCCCCGGGGCTGATCTTGGTGAGAGTCACCGCATAACCGTAACCGGAGGTTTTTCCAAATGAGCATTCGTGCAACGGTCTCGTTGTTATGCGTCGGTCTAAGCCTGAGTGTCCTGTTGGTATGTGCCGACTCGGCGGAGGATGCTCCCAGGAAGACAGTCATCTCACTTTTCGGCGCCATGGAAAAAAACGACCAAGCCGCTCTGATTTATCTGCTGGACCTGCCGGAATTGATGAAAAACCTCAACGAAGACTACGCCGTCCAGACCGACAGCCCCCGCGTATTCACCAGCCCCGAGCAGATTCTCGAGGATCTGACCGGTGAAGGGCTGACGAAGAAAACCTGGTTCTCCCTCCAGCGGATCATCAACAAGGGGCATGTCGAGGGCGACGACGTGGCTTCTGTCGATGTCACTTTCATCGACAAGGAAAAGTCGCAGGGATACATGACGAGGTTCGGGTTGCACAAAGTCAATGGCAAGTGGAAGATATACAGCTTCAAGACGGTCAGCGGTTCTTAGCTCACCAAACATCCCATACTTGTCATGCGTCGTTGAGACTGTCCCGAGAGATACTGTGGGCGGCAGACCTCCCGGTCTGCCCCACTGTATTACGTCAAGCGGCAGACCGGCGCCCCACCCAGAGCACCTGTTTCTCGCGCTTCGCGCGCCGTCATTCTATGCTTAGGCTTTCTTGTGCGTGGTGTACGTCCTCGTGCACCACATCGATGCTGGGGCAAACGAGGGAATCCGCCGCCCACAAGCCTGACAGCACCTGAATCACGCCACTTGCGGCCCGGTTGAGACAAGCCCACCGCATCGCACATCTGATCCGCGAACGGAATTCTCGAACCGGATTTGAAGAAAGACGAAAGAAAAGAAGCTTGCCGAAGGGAGTGGGGATAGAGGGGGGGATCCCCAGTGGGTTCCGATCAGCAAACTTCAATTTATTATACTGCCCGGCCTCGCCGTTGTCAATAGAGATCGTACTCAAAAAGGTGACCGGGGTCCGATTTTCGATACTCGCAGATAAGTTCTGGAGGGTATGGTCGGGCAACACGCCACTGGCCTATGTCGTTGTCGTTCCACTGGTTGTAATGCCGGCAAGCCGATCACTCATTATATGTCAGGCACCCGAATTGTGGGCTTGGCCCTAGTGGTCAGGCCCGCGATTCCCACCCTGTCCGCGACCATCTTTTTTGGCATTGTAAATGGATTGTAGCGGTCCGTCCGATCAGAGAAACATGGAAGATTGCCTTGTCGGAATGGGCAGATGTCGTTGCACAGATCAACTGGGTCGCACGTTATAAACATGGCCGACGATCTTTTTTCGGTTGTGCCGTGCGAGCGGCCGTTGTATATTGGCTTGGAGTTTATGTCTTGAAATAGGAGTTTTGATCGATGAGGAAATATCTTGTAATCTTTGGATGCCTGGTGGCTTTGGTCATAGCGTTTGGATGTCAAAGTGACATCGTCCTGCCGCCGGATGTAAACCTGGTCGGGACCTACACCGGTACCTATTGCTATATAACAGACTACAGTGGTCCGGACGAGAAATCTATCTGCGAACATGTCATCTTCATCTTCGATGAAACAGCCTATCACATGAATCTTGACACAACGCAGGATGTGGAGAACTGCTTCTGCGCAGTGGATGGCCAATGGGCGCTCACGGAAGGTGTTCGCCTCAAAGAGAGCAGCTCCGTACCGGACAAGGATGCCGGCTGTAACGCCTGCACCGAAGAGATGAATCCGCGTGGTGTCTTTGTTCATGAAACGCCAGCCGACTCGCTAATTCTCAAGTTGCAGGAAGGCACTACTCTGTACGTGCTGCGACTGAAGAAAATATCCGACTGACGCCGACCGCACAGCCGCGATAGCACACGCGGCTGGTAAACCGATAATTACCAAACAGGGCTCCGGCCCTGTTTTTTTTGTGCGCTGTGATGATTTGGAGTCCTGCAGCCGGGCTTTGTTGCCACCTGCATGTCCGTAGTATCGCCGGATGTGGATACAGGGACAAACGAGGACGTCTGCCACCCACACAGGCAAGCCTGTTTTTCGCGCTTCGCACGTCGACGCGGTAGCTTCACTCACGTGTCCTACAACCACAGTTTCCGATCGAGGGTGCGGTAGTGAATGGCTTCGGCGATGTGTCCCAGTTCGATACTTGCCGAGCCGGCCAGGTCGGCAATCGTCCGCGCTACTTTGAGAATTCGATCATAGGCTCGCGCCGACAGCCCCTGCTGATTGATAGCCATCGCCAATAACGATTGTGACTTGTCTTCAATCTTGCAGTAGGTGCGAATATCACGTGATTCCATGTGAGCGTTGCAGAACATATTTTCCTCAACGCTGAAACGTTCCAACTGGATTTTTCGCGCGGCGTTGACTCTCTCGCGGATAAGCTCCGATTTCTCGCCGCACATATCGGAAGATAACTCCGTGAATTTCACCGAAGGTACCGTGATATGGATATCGATCCGATCCATGAGCGGCCCGCTGATGCGCGACATGTAGCGCTGGATCTCGGTAGTAGAGCAGTTGCACTCGTGGGACGGGTCACCGTAGTAACCGCACGGGCAGGGATTCATAGCTGAGATCAACATGAACCCGGCCGGGTAGGTGAGCGTCGTGGCAGCCCGTGAGATTGTGACCGCGTTGTCCTCCATCGGCTGCCGAAGCATCTCAAGAATGTCCTTCTTGAACTCCGGCAGCTCGTCGAGAAACAGTACGCCATGATGGGCCAGCGAGACCTCACCCGGTTTGGGAATGGCGCCGCCGCCGATCAGTCCGGCGTATGATATCGAATGATGCGGCGAGCGGAACGGCCGCGTGGCCACAAGCGCCGATTCGGCCGGGAGGCGACCGGCCACCGAATGAATCTTGGTCGTTTCGAGAGCTTCCTCCAGCGACATGTCCGGCAGGATCGTCGGCATGCGTCGCGCCAGCATCGTCTTACCGGAACCGGGCGGGCCGATCATCACGATATTGTGCCCACCGGCAGCAGCCACCTCCAGCGCACGCTTGGCCGATTCCTGACCTTTGACGTCGGCGAAATCGGTCGTGTATTTGTGAGCAGCCCTAAAAACGGCATCGATGTCTACGCGGAACTGTTTTATTGAAGATTCATCCTCCAGAAAATGAACCGCTTCTTTCAGTGATCTCACCGGGTAGACCGGCAGAGTACCGGCGATGGCGGCTTCTTTGGAGTTCTGGACTGGAACGATCAGCCCCTTAAGTCCGTTGCCCAAGGCATGTACCATGGCCATCGGCAGCACTCCCGGCACCGGCCTGAGGGTGCCGTCGAGCGACAACTCTCCGAGAATGACAAACTCATCCGAACGATCGCGCAGAATCTGCCCGGTCGCGGCCAGGATTCCGACAGCTATCGGCAGGTCAAAAGCCGAACCTTCCTTCTTGATGTCCGCCGGAGCCAGATTGATAGTCACCCTTTTGGATGGGAAAATGAAATCCGAGTTCTTGATCGCCGCGGTCACCCGCTCCTTGGATTCCCGTACCGCTCCTTCGGGCAGCCCGACTGTAACGAAAGCCGGCAACTGCTGCTGAATGTCGGCCTCGACCTCAACGGTGTACGCATCGACCCCCAACGTAGCGGATGAAATCACTCTGGCTAACATGCTGACACTCTCCTGCTCTGTGTCGTCCGACCAATCGCCTCGCGACGTTTCGGCATCATTTCATTTGCGAGGAGGCCGCCGGACGGCGACCCCCTCACTTTTGTTGCTCCGCAGGACAACCCCAATGCCTGCGGCGGCCCCACAAGCCCTCTTGCTTCGCTACATGATAACACAGGCCACTGTCAGATCATGTCAGTGGAAATTGGGGAGAATGCGATAATGTTCAGGTCCGGCGGCCCATGGCTTAGCAGGGCGGGTGGCCCACCCGTCCCATAAGGGAGTAGGTCTTGTTAAGCCACCCTTGCGCAGTGCCGATAATTGTCTAAGAGACCTAATGAAGCACCTGTACACAACCGTTTTCCTGTGCTTGATGTCATTTCTGGTGCAAGGATAAAGTTTTGCCGGAGAGCCGAATTCCGGCAAGATGGAGATCATATTAGAGGAACTGACCAATATAGAAGCGGTACTGATGGGGATGAATTTGCTCAAATCAAGTCATATGGAGTTTGTATCCGAACCCCACAATATCAGTACCGAACTTAGAAGGGGAGCCTGTTGGCGTCCATTTCAAGGAGTAAAGGAGTATATGATGAACTCACTAACCGTCCGAATCTTTGTATTTGCCATTCTTGTAGGTGGATTCCTCAATGGCAGTACCTGGGCCTCACAAGCAGGCTCAGAGGACCTTGATCTTGCTCAGATGAGCCTTGAGGACCTCATGGACATCAAGGTTACCTCTGTGTCCAAGAAAGCTGAGAAGCTATCCGATGCGGCCGCTGCCATCTACGTATTAACCGGCGAGGAGATACGAAAGTCAGGAGCTCGCACAATTCCGGATGCCTTACGTATGGTGCCTGGACTGCATGTTGCCAATATCGATGGCAGCACTTGGGCAATCAGCGCACGTGGATTCAATGCCAGTTTTTCCAACAAGCTCCTGGTGCTCATAGACGGCCGTACCGTATACTCGCCGCTGTTCTCGGGTGTCTGGTGGGATGTCCAGGATGTACTGATGGAAGATATAGACCGTATCGAAGTTATTCGCGGTCCGGGGGCAACCCTATGGGGAGCTAATGCCGTCAACGGCGTGATCAATATCACCACCAAGCAGCCAGGCAAATCGCAGGAAACTATGCTGGTTGTTGGTAGCGGAACCTATGAGCGAGGCGCAGGGGCACTGCGATACAATGGACCAGTTGGAAACAACGGTTCCCTCCGCGTCTATGGAAAGTACTTTGATCGCAATGAATTTGACGCTTCCTCAGGAATAGATACCAAAGACGATTGGTGGATGGGTCGTGGAGGCTTCAGATATGATGGAGCTCTCTCGGATCTTAGTGACATAACGGTTCAGAGCGACGTTTATAATGGAAAAGCGGGCGCCAATTACGTTGTCCCTGATATCAACGCTCCTTACACAACGGTTTTGCAGGAACAGACTGATATCACCGGGGGCAACATCCTGGCGCGTTTCTCGCGGCAAAGCCAAAGCGGCAACCAACATACGGTGCAGGTTTACTTCGACCAAGCCGCCAGAAAAGATACGTGGGTTGACTTCAGTCGTAAAACCTACGATTTGGACTATCAACACAGCTTCGGCGTCTCATCTCAACTCGATGTGATATGGGGCGGAGGCTACAGAGTTAACCATGATAAGGTCACCAGTGGACTCTACATCTCGATGAATCCAACCGAACGAACCTACGGTCTTGGCAATATTTTCGCACAGATTGATTATGCGATAGTCCCTAACAGGCTTGAGCTTACGCTCGGGACAAAGCTGGAATACCACGAGCTTACTGATCTTGAGATCCAGCCGAGTGGTCACATTCTATGGCATCCGGCAAGAGATCATACATTATGGGCATCAGTTTCAAGAGCGGTGCGTACACCATCTCGTGTAGACCGTGAAGGGGAATTATTTATTGCGGCCGTGCCACCTTTGTCATTGGCAAATCCGACTCCGATTCCGGTAAAGGTCGTATTCAGGGGTATCAGTGAGAACAGAAGCGAGAACTTGGTCGCGTACGAAGTCGGTTATCGGTCGACCTTGTCCAATCGTATTACACTTGACGTCACCGGGTTCTACAGCCGGTACAACGATCTTCTATCTTTAGCCATTGGTGAGCCCGAGTTTGATGAGAACTATCCGGCTTACATAATTCTGCCCGTTGACATCATGAATACGCGGGACGCCGAAACCTACGGTGTTGAGTTTGCCGGGGCGTGGAAAACAAGCGAACGGGTAGAGTTCAAGTTGTCCTACTCGCATCAGTGGTCATACGCTGGATTTGGTGGGGAAGGAGTATCGTTTGGATCATTGAAGAGTTTTGAATCACCAGGGCCGAGTAATCAGTTCTCTTTGTATGCCACAACTGAAGTGCGTCGCAACATCAATGTAACCACCCAAATTCGCTACGTCGATGAGGTCGAACGGCAGGGGATATCCAGCTACGTGACGGGCGACCTGCGACTCGGATGGCAGGTACTCCCTCAGTTGGAACTATCTGTGACCGGTCAGGATCTTTTAGAGAAGAGCCATACGGAGTTCATCTCCGAAATGGGCAGGATAAGTACGGGGGTTGAGAGACGATTCCACGCCGATCTTAAGTTGGCCTTATAGACCTATGCGAAGGCTGATATTCACATTTGTTGCTCTTCTGTGCCTCTCATTTTGTACGGCAATGCAGGTAGGCGCCCAGGCTAAGGCGCCCTCGGAGTACGCCGTCAAGGCGGCTTTCCTGTACAATTTCACAAAGTTCGTGGAGTGGCCCCCCGATGTGCCGGATGAGAAGGATTCTCTCCTGCAGATATGTGTGATCGGAGAGAATCCTTTCGGAAATGAACTGGAAAATATCATTGAGGGAATGAAGGTCGGTGGCAAATCTGTTACGGTGTCATATACTCGATCCGCAGAAGAGATTCTTTCTTACGATGTGGTGTTCATTGCTCAGTCGGAGGAGAGTACCTTGGATCGGATGCTGAAGATACTGACCAACCGAGCCATTCTGACCGTCAGCGATATTGATGATTTCGCAGAGCGAGGTGGGACTATCGGATTCTTCGCAGAAGACGACAGAATTCGCTTCGAAATAAACGTAGATGCCGCCGAAGAGACCGGCTTGCAGATCAGCTCAAAGCTGCTCAGGTTGGCTCGAATCGTTGACTGAGAGAAGGGCAGTGGCGGATTGTTTAATTTCAGAGACAGCTCTATTCGCAAAAAGCTAACGATGATTGTCATGATAGCTACCGGCGTTGCTCTGGTGTTGGCCGGTACTGTTTTTATGGTTTATGATCATTACACTCTGAAGACATCAATGGTGGGCGACTTGGAAACTCTCAGCAGTATCATCGGTTCCAACTGTACGGCCGCTATTTCATTCAATAACGCCGCTGATGCCAGTGAAGTTCTCACGGCCCTCAAGGCAGAGGAACACATAATTGCTGCCGTCATTTACGGAGACAAAGAGCTTGTCCTGGCACATTATGTCCGGGACGATCATCTGGATAATTTCAAGGCACCACCGATCGACAAACCTGGCTTCAAGTTCACCGACTACGCCCTGAGTATGTACCACACGATCTCGCTGGACACTGATAGGTTAGGTACTATCTACCTTCAAAGCGACCTACAGCAACTGGATGCACGATTGTACCAGATCGGAATTGCAGTGTGTCTCATTATCATATGCTGTTTCCTTATAGTCTTTGGTATCGTTTCACGATTGCAACGATTGATTTCTGTGCCGATTCTCAAGTTGGCCGGAGCTGCTAAAGTCATATCCGACGAGAAGAACTATTCTGTCAGAGTGGACCACAGTAGCCAGGACGAACTAGTGGTGTGATGCATAAATAGTAGGCAGTATCTTGACTTCGGCGTTCCTCTGCCGTATTATTGCGGTGGAGGTGTTTTAGATGCGAGTAGCACAGGATATCATACTTAGCAAAAAAGAACGGACAACCCTTCA
>JAUWIB010000133.1 GCA_030605565.1 bacterium | reverse complement strand
GCAAACCCTATCTTCTTAACCTGTCCGTTTTTTCGGGGGAAGGTTACTTCTCTCACTCACTCTTCGCAGCCGCCGTCTCCCTCTCCGGTTCGATGAGTTTCCAGCCGAGAGCTTCTTTGACCTTGGCCAGGATTTCAGCACCGATGTCGTCGTGCTCGGCGATGAACTGCTTGGCGTTCTCGCGACCCTGCCCCAAACGCTCGGAGCCGTAGCTGAACCATGAGCCGGACTTGTCAATGATGTCATTGTTGACGGCGAAGTCTAAAAGCTCTCCCGGCCGCGAGATACCCTTGCCGTAGATGATATCAAACTCCGCCTCACGAAACGGCGGAGCTACTTTGTTCTTCACCACTCGCACCCGAGTGCGTGAACCGATCACTTCCTGACCGTCTTTGATAGTGGCGATTCTGCGAATGTCCAGCCGCACGGTGGAGTAGAACTTCAGCGCGTTGCCGCCGGTGGTGGTCTCGGGATTGCCGAACATCACCCCGATCTTCATCCGAATCTGATTGATAAACACGACGGCGGTTTTGCTCTTGGAGATAATCGCGGTCAGTTTACGTAGCGCCTGCGACATCAGTCGCGCCTGAAGACCCATGTGGGCGTCGCCCATCTCGCCCTCGATCTCGGCACGCGGTGTCAACGCCGCCACCGAGTCGATGACGATGATATCCACGGCGCTGGAGCGCACCAACGTCTCAGTGATGTCCAGCGCTTGTTCGCCGGTGTCAGGTTGCGAGACCAACAGGTTATCGATGTTGACCCCAAGCGCCCGGGCGTAGGTGGCGTCCAGGGCATGCTCGGCGTCTATGAACGCCGCCTCGCCACCGCATTTTTGCGCCTCGGCAATAATATGCAGCGCCAGGGTGGTCTTGCCCGAGGATTCGGGACCGTAAATTTCAGTGACCCGCCCGCGCGGAATCCCGCAGACACCCAGGGCGTGATCCAGCCCCAACGAGCCGGTCGGGATCACCTCTACCTCAAGGACGGTGTTATCCCCCAATCGCATAATCGAGCCTTTACCAAACGACCGCTCAATCTGGCTCAAGGCCGCCTCAAGCGCCTTCGTCCGGTCGCCAACAGTGCTGATTGCAGCCATTTTTCCGGGTCCTTTCTTTATCATGATCTTCCTATTTGTCATCTTAGCAAGAAACCATTTAGTAAAACGCAAATATATCACATTTCGCGTGAGATTAAAGTAAAAGATACCACTGACAAGTGCCGTCAGTGGAATTGCGCGCCGGGAACAGAAAAACTATCGCTATGCTATCGACAGCATCAACCTAAGTCAATCGCGAATCCCAGCCGCAATAACCAAGACAGAATGGGGCAGCTTCTCGGATCGCAATTGCAGCGAATATGAACAGTTCTGCATATTCAGAGGAAGTGGCCGCTCTAGCGGCCGTGGAGACCTGGAGGTTCATGGAAACCGCCTGAATAACAATACCTTATGGCGGCGTATTGCCTGGCCCAAAAAAGCTCAGTTGGCACGTACATTGCTTACCATTGCTTACCATAGAAGTGGCTTATTATAGCAATTGGAGTTTGTTAATGAAAACACTTGTTTTGATATTTCTCGCTTCGATAGTTGCAGCCACATCTGCCTTTGCGGTTCCATCGCTGCAACTGTATATCCCGGGTGGGGAATACGACGCTGCCAGCGAGACCTGGTATACTACCGCACAAGATTTCGAGTTGTGGGTGGTCGCTGCCGGTTTGAATCACGGTACTATTTATGACATCCATCTGGTAGCCTCATTGATAGGTCAAACTCCTACCGACGGTGCGTTGACTATTACGCCCGAGGGGGGTGTCGGCACGACCTATAACGCTGCTGATTATTCATACGGCACCCCACCGGAGTCTGACCCGATGCCGGAGCACGGAGTGTTTCCAGCCGACTATGTCGAGATGTTAGTGGCCAGCCAGACTACCTCCGGGCCCTTTGTAGACGTTCAGGACTATGTGCCCGGCGGCGATGGCGGCACGAACCTCTACGGTCAGATATTCAAGTTTGACATCAGCACGACCTACAATGGCGGTGTCCATTTCGATTCCTATGGGTTCTACAATGACCCGGATGGTCGACGGATTTTTGCCCCGTTCTCGCACGATGCCCAGACAGTCATACCGGAACCGGCTACCGTGCTGCTTCTGGGATTAGGTTTGGCGGCGACCGGTTTGGTGCGACGGCGTAGGAAAAAGTGACCCTTCTGGATTTATGACGACTACAGCGGCTCTTCGGAGCCGCTTTTTTTGTGGGCGCCGTGACAGCCGACGTCGGTACCCCACCAAGAGCGACAGCGTCAGTGGCGTTACCAGAATCTGATCCCGTCTATCGATTTGTTTTAGGTGGAGTGCCCGGTTCCATACTAAACTGGGCGCGCGAAGCGCAAGGGACCCATTCATGGGCGGCTTGACCGTGCAAAAAGTGTTTGACCCGCCATCGGTTTTGGGTGATTATGTAAGGGGATAGTAAACGATGCCGGTTGAGTTTCAGACTGGTTCCAACCTGGAGCGCGCCTTAACGCGCCTTGAAAAGAACCCGATGGATTTGCTGAGCGCGCGTATCATCTGAGGAACACATACCTGTCGGATCAAGACATTATGGCCGTAAAGCACTCAAGTTTCGTTCATCTGCACACGCACAGCCAGTACTCGTTGCTGGACGGCGCCTGTCGCCTTGACCAATTGATCGCTCTGGCCCGCGAATACCGGATGCCGGCTTTGGCCGTAACCGATCACGGCAATATGTTCGGCGCGATCGAGTTCTACATAAAAGCCAACCGCGCGGGGATCAAACCGATCATAGGCATCGAAGCATACGTCGCCGGGGGCAGCCGCTTCGACAAGCAACCCTCAAGCAAGTATCCCGACGGCGGGTATCACCTCGTTCTTCTGGCGCGCAATCTCACCGGTTACAAGAACCTCATCAAGTTGTCCACGGCCGGTTTTCTGGAAGGGTTCTATCATCGTCCTCGAATCGACAAGAAGCTCTTGCGCGAACATGCCGAGGGATTGCTGGCCAGTTCCGCCTGTCTCAAGGGGGAGGTGAACTGGCACTTGCTTCGCGGCAACACCGAAGCAGCCGTGGCCACAGCCAGAGAGTATCAGGATATCTTCGGTGAGGATGGGTTCTACCTTGAGGTTCAGAATCACGATCTTGAGCCGGAGCTGCAAATACTACCCAAGATCGAGGCGATCTCGCGCGAAACCGGTATCCCGATGCTGGCCACCAACGACTGCCACTATCTTAGGCAGCAGGACTATGAGGCGCATGATGCGCTCTTGTGTATCCAAACCGGCAAGTTAGTCGAGGATCAGGATCGGATGCGTTACAACACCGACCAGATTTATTTCAAAACGGCCGAGGAGATGGAGCAGGCTCTGGGCGATTTCAAACCCGCCCTCGAAAACACCATCAAGGTGGCGGAGGCCTGCAATCTGGAGTTGGAACTGGGGAAACTCAAGTTGCCGATCTATCCGATACCAACACAGTTTGTAGATTCGGATGCCTACCTGGAACATCTCTGTCGCGAGGGTCTTAAAGAGCGCTACGACGAGCACACCGACGAGATCGAGACGCGTCTCAAGTACGAACTGGGCGTTATCAAAAAGATGGATTACGCCGGATATTTCATGATCGTGAAAGATTTCTGCGACTACGCCCGCAGGCGGAAGATCCCGGTGGGGCCGGGACGTGGTTCGGCGGCCGGATCGTTAGTGTCATACGCTCTCAATATCACCAATATCGACCCCATCCGATTCGAGCTCTTGTTCGAACGGTTCCTGAATCCGGAGCGGGTATCGATGCCGGATATCGATATCGATTTCGCCGACCGGGGCCGCGACGAAATCATAAAGTACGTGATCGAAAAGTACGGTGAGAAGAACGTCTGTCAGATAATCACCTTTGGTACTATGGCGGCGCGAGCGGTGGTGCGCGATGTCGGTCGCGTGCTCGCCATACCGTACGGCGAAGTGGACAAAATCGCCAAGATGATTCCGTCGGCGCCTGATATGACGCTGGAAAAAGCGTTGGCCCAGACGCCCGAATTGGCCAAACTTGTCGAGACCGACCAGAGGATCAGGAAGCTCATCGATTACTCCCGCACTCTCGAGGGGCTGGCCCGACACTGTTCCACTCACGCTGCCGGAGTGGTTATCGCGCCATCGGCGCTGACTGATTATGTGCCGCTGTTCAAGGGTAGCAAGGACGAAATCACTACTCAGTTCGATATGAAGATGGTCGAGAAAATCGGTCTGTTGAAGATGGACTTCCTTGGTCTGCGCACGCTTACGGTGATTGATGATGCTGTCAAAATGATCGAGAAGAACCATCCCGAGACGAAGCTCGACATCAACGACATTCCGCTCGATGACGCCGATGTTTACAAGCTGTTCGCGACCGGTACGACCATCGGCATCTTCCAGTTTGAGTCGTCGGGTATGCGTGAGTATCTGCGCAAGCTGAGGCCGGAGAATTTCACCGACATCACGGCCATGAACGCGCTGTATCGCCCCGGACCTCTGGACTCCGGAATGATCGATACCTACATCGAGCGCAAGCACGGCGCCGCCAACATTCGCTATCTCCATCCGGAACTGGAGAAGATCCTCAAGGACACCTACGGCGTGATCGTTTTCCAGGAGCAGGTACTCAAGATCGCCAACACTCTGGCCGGTTACAGTATGGGGAAGGCGGACCTTTTGCGCAAGGCGATGGGCAAGAAGGACGCCGCTCTGATGGCCGAGCAAAAACGGGAGTTCCTTGACGGCGCCTTAGCGCACAAGATCGATAAGAAGATAGCCACCGAGATGTTCGAACAGATCGAAACCTTTGCCCGCTACGGTTTCAACAAGGCGCATGCCACCTGCTACGCCTACATAGCGTATCAGACCGCTTGGCTGAAACATTACTATCCGCGCGAGTTCATGGCCGCCTTGATGACATCAGAAATCAACGACAGCGACCGAATCTATATTCTGTTGGAAGAGGCTCGCCGTATGCAAATCAAGGTGCTGCCGCCCGATGTGAATGAATCGACCATCGATTTTACCGTGGTCGATGGTAACATCCGTTTTGGTCTCCAGGCGGTCAAGAACGTCGGGGTCGGCCCGGCCCGGGCTGTCGTCGACGAGCGTGTTGACAATGGACGTTTCGCCGACATGGCCGACCTGGTCGGCCGAGTGCCTATCAAAGCTATCAACCGGCGGACGCTGGAGTCATTGATAGCCGCCGGTGCTTGCGATAGCCTTGGGGGCTATCGGGCTCAGAAATTCGAGTGTGTGGAAGCGATGCTGGAGTATGGGCATCGCGTGTCCGAGTGTTCTGCCAGTCATGATTTGTTCGCTGTCGATGGAGCCGTGGCCGACCGCGTGGCGCCGCCTCTGCCGCAGATCGCCGAATGGTCTACCGGTGAGAAGCTGGCCAAAGAAAAAGGCACGCTCGGGTTTTACGTTTCCGGTCATCCGCTGGACAAGTATCGTGATGAACTCAACTCCTTTGCGACTTTCCGAGCGGCCGAACTGCAATCGGCGGCTGACGGTCGCGAGGTGACAGTGGGCGGGATTGTAGCGGTGGTGAAAAGTATGGTCGACAAGAAGGGCAACCTCATGGCCTTTGTGACTATAGAGGATTTCACCGGTTCGGTTGAGCTAATCCTGTTTTCCGATTGCTACGAAAAAAGCCGCGAGGCCACTCAGGTGGATCAGATGGTCCTGGTGACCGGACGGGTCTCTACGCGAGAGGGCGAGGCGCCCAAAATCATCTGTTCCGACGTAGCGCCTTTGGAGGAGTTGACGGAACGATTTAACTGCCAGCTCGTTATAAAGATCGATGTCGATTGCTCCGATAAGACTTTGGATAAGGCATTGGCCATCCTGAAAGAGTTCGAAGGAGGCACTCCGGTTTTACTTGCCGCTCGACAAAATGGATCAGAAGTGTATATTAGGTCCAGGAAGTACACAGTGAAACCGGATTTCCGGTTGCTGGATCGCCTCAAAGAGTTGCTTGGCGAGTCGGGCGCTTACTTAAGGCCGCTGAAGTAGATTGACGACAATGCTGAACAGATTGGGAAAATTAATGAAACACTGGCCAACTGCCACTATCGCCGCACTGCTGATTTTCGCCGTGGTCTTTACTGCCATCGCCGGCGACGGCAAGAAAACAGACGCCAAGACGCCGTCCGATAAATCGAACGGAATAACCTGGCTATCGTACGATGCCGGTTTGACCAAAGCCAAAGCCGAGGACAAGCATGTTTTCATCAATTTCACTACCAAGTGGTGCGGGTGGTGCAAAAAGATGAACAAGACCACTTTCATTGAACCTGAAATTGTCGACATGCTTAGCCGCAAGTTCGTGTCGGTCAAAGTTGATGGTGACTCCAAAGAAGAACTGGACATCGACGGATACAAAATTACCGAGCGTAACCTCGCCCGTAGCGAGTTCGGTATCAGATCATACCCAACCTATTTCTTCTTGAAGCCGGATGGCGCCAAGCTGGGCGCTGCCCGTGGGTATCAGTCAAAAGAGCAGCTATCGCAGTACCTGGCTTACGTAGCCGAACGCAAGTACGATACAACCAAGACCCAAGCCCATTCTGAAAAGGGTGGCTCCAGGTAGCGGATAGCGAAGGATAAACATCAATGACGAGATTGATTCAAGCCGTTGCCCTGAGTATTACAGCGTCTGTTATGATTTCCTGCGGCAGCGACTCCAAAGAGGCCGACCTCTCCAACCAGACGACCCAGCGGCCCCAAGCCACCAACAGGACAACGCCTCAAGTCAACCCCAGGTCTGATGTCGTCCGGTTCTCTGTCCTGGATATAAACGGAAAGCAGCATAGCTCCGACGAATGGATCGGCAAACAGCCGGTGGTTATTAATGTCTGGGGTACCTGGTGCCCGCCGTGTCGTCGGGAGATTCCCGATCTCGTCCGTCTCTATGAAGAATACCACAGCAAGGGTGTCGAGATGCTTGGACTGGCGGTCCGTGACAGTCCGCAACAGGTGGAGGGATTCGCAGCCAGGAACAATATGAAGTGGGTCATGCTCATGGGCGAGCGCGATCTCCTCTATACTCTCGGTGCCACCAGAAGCGTGCCGACCACGATCTTCTACGACCGAAACGGCAAAGAGGTCAGTCGGTTCGTCGGGGGGCGCGACTACAGGACGTTCAAACAAGCGTTCGAGTCGATACTATAAGCCACGTCGGCACGGTATCCCAACAAGAGCAGGATGGTGGGTTGTTCAGTGTTTTCCCGAAGTATCCTTTGTTTCGGCTTCTTCTGTCAAAAAAATGTTGTAACAAAATGTGTGTTTGCCGGGAATCATCGTCCTATTATGAATGTAACATATTTCCAATAACTGTTTACTTTCCCTTGACAATGTAAACAAAACACGTCAATCTGTTTACATTGAGGAAAAGATGTAAACGGAAATGATATGGAAATAGGTAAACTCGTAAAGCAAAACGACGGCTATAAGGCGTTTATTCCAGATAAGTTTCCGCCTGACAAGGGCTTAGTGTTTTCGCAGAGGCTTTTCATCAAACACTCCAACGCAGAACGTCTGTTAGGCAAACTAGATGGCATTACTCTACTTCTGCCAGATGTGGATTTTTTCCTTCTCATGTATATCCGAAAAGATGCCGCCTCCTCAAGTCAAATTGAAGGAACACAGGCAACCATGATTGACGCCATCGAGGCGGAGGCCAAAACCAGCAAATCTCTTCCAAAAGATGTTGATGATATTCTACATTACATAAAGGCTCTCAATTATGGTTTGAAGAGGCTCGTTGAGTTCCCAATGAGTCTCCGTTTCATTAGAGAGCTTCATGAAGAACTAATGAACGAGGCGAGAACAACTCACTTTTCCGACCCTGGCAATTTCCGAAAAAGCCAAAACTGGATAGGTGGCACATCGCCGACCAATGCAAGTTATGTCCCACCTCCGCCACTTGAAATGCAGAAGGCGCTTGACGACTTTGAGAAGTTTCTTCATTCGAAAGATGAACTGCTGCCACTTCTCAAGGCTGGACTAATTCATGCTCAGTTTGAAACAATACATCCCTTCCTTGACGGCAATGGAAGAACCGGTCGCTTACTTCTTACCTTTTATCTTTG
The DNA here is from genome assembly GCA_030605565.1 of bacterium. Lineage (GTDB taxonomy): Bacteria > Zixibacteria > MSB-5A5 > GN15 > FEB-12 > JAJRTA01. Next base: position 3,827 of record JAUWIB010000133.1, on the reverse strand, counting down.
GCAAAAAAAGTTACTAGAAAAGCCCGTTCTATTCCTGTCTTCATACTTCAAGAAGCATCAGGAACTGTACTGTGCCAAACTCGATGGATATCATAATGGCAAGGTTGAGGAGTGGCTGGAGTTCTTGCTTGACGGTGTGATTGAAATTGCTGAAAGAGCAATTGCTGTCGCACAAGCTATAACTGTCTTGCGTCAGGAAGATATGGAGAAAATACAAGCGTTGAGCAAATCTGCATCCGAAAGTGCCGTTATTGTCTTGCGTAAACTATTTGCTCTTCCAATTGTCAATGTCAACACAGTAAAAGAGTGGACAGGATTTACTCGTCAGGGGGCTCAGCGTGTAATTAACCGTTTTGTTGACCTTGGCATTCTGGAACAGAAGGACAAGAATGAAAAGTACGGCCGGTCGTTCATCTATCGCCGTTATGTAGATATATTTACAGAGTAAAACCCAGATATTCTACGAAGACAGACTTAGCTCTCACACCGGTACCCCACCAAAAACAGGCCGGTGGGTTCTTCGGTGAGAGAGAGATTGCCGCGCTCCCAAGGGAGCCATTTATGGCCTCGCAATGACGAGAAAAGCAGCTTTATCAACAAGCCTCCAAGCCCCGGGCCACCCCGCCACAAAAACCTGGAGCAGGCCATGGGTATAAACCACAAGAGCATTCCCTTCCATCTGTTCTTGACGACCTTGTTTGGGTTGTCAATGGCCGGGCACGTCTTTCCGGATCCTCTTGATCACAAAAGACCACTTGATGAGAGAATCGACAACAAAGATGAACACTATCAACACTACCGACAAGAAACGACGGGTCAAACCGAAAACGACCAGTGGATCATCCTGCCCGGCAAAGTGCGTCCCTACAGAAACACTGATTTCGAAGCAGAGTTATCGGACCGATCTGTAGCGTATCCGGAGACTATCGAGGGGCGTATCATCCACGACGACAAAACGGGAGATTGGATCGAGTTCGAATTAGATGGAGAACATGTCGTTCTGCCGCGGGCGCTGGTTGTCCGCAAGACAGAATCAGGGGAGGACGATTCCTATTCCGAAATCGGATCGGAAAGGCTTGACAGAAACATTCCGCTGCCTCTGGAATATGTTCCCGGCGATCTGACCAGGCTCAATCAGAAGTGGAATTTCCATGGTTCTGACTACTCGAAATACCTGCGAGCAGAGGTAGTTCAGACCATCGAAGCCATGCTGGAAGAAGCAAGGAGAAACGGTATCCATATCAGGGTGTTTTCGGCCTATCGTTCATCAGAAAAACAGAGATATCTGTACTTGAAGCAAGTCGAGAAAAAAGGTCTGAGACAAAACAGTGTGGCCAAGCCGGGGTACAGCGAGCACCAATTGGGAACAGCGGTTGATTTGTGCGGACTGGATCCAGAGTCGGTGGCGTCATTTGATTTTGATCGAGCGAAAGAAGGCCAATGGATTGCGGACAATGCACCCCGTTTTGGTTTCGTCCGGTCATACACCCGGGAGAATCAGGAGGAAACTGGAATTACTCCCGAGCCCTGGCACTATCGATACGTGGGGACTGTCGACCGAGAATAGTCTGAACGATGCCTCTTGCAGCTATTCACAGAACACCTTCGTGAACGCTATCGGGTTCGCTTCTTCATCTTACCTCATAAGATATCCTCCACGAAGTCTGCCAATGATAGCAGGTCCGGTGAGCCACCCGGCCTCTGCACGATTTCTCTCTCATTAACCCATAACTGATCCGGGGAAAGTTCCCACCCCGAAATCTCTTGACAATACCGTCAATCGGGGTTAATTGGCCCTGTTATGCATGATCCGCACCAAGCCTTTTTCGACCTGCTGGCTGCCGAGTGGGATCTTATGTTCACTGCCGAGGATTTGGAGCTACTCTCTCACATTGTCGATCAACTGGACGTTCAACCAGGTCATGACGTGGTCGATCTGGGCTGCGGCACCGGCATCCTGTTCGACATGATGCGCCGGAAGGTCGGTTCCGACGGGTCGGTTACCGGCGTAGACTTCTCTCTGCAGATGGTGCTCAAGGCCCATCGCAATTTCCCTTTTTCCAACGTCACGGTGGTTGACGGCGACGTGCTCGCTCTTCCGTTCTGCGATGACAGCTTTGACCTGGGGGTGGCGTTTGCCGCCTTCCCGCATTTCTCCGACAAACAGCTGGCGGTCGATGAAGTGCATAGAGTGCTCAAAGACGGCGCCAAGTTCTATATTATTCATCTCACTTCGTCCAAAGAGCTCTCGGCTATCCATCACCGGATCGGGGGGGTGGTCGCTAACGACGAGATTCCTCCGGAAGACGGGCTGATCCGGATATTCCACAACAGCAAATTCACCGACGTTACTATTGCCGACCACCCCGGCCTCTACCTGGCCACGGCCATAACTGCAAAGTAGCTGACCAGTATCGGTCGTCGACGATGACTATCAGCGCCAAATTCGCCGCTCACACCGCTCTTTACCTTGCTCTTTCGATAATACTGCCGATCGGTTTTCACGCTTCCGGACTCGGTGGGCGCATCTTCCTGCCGATGCATATCCCTGTGCTGCTGGCCGGGTTCCTGATCGGACCGCAGGCGGCGGTGATAGTCGGGCTGCTGGCGCCGGGGCTATCTCACCTCCTGACTGCGATGCCGCCAACATACGCGGTTCCCCTGATGACTTTGGAGTTGCCCATCTACGGCCTGGTGGCGGGTCTGGCCTACCGTCGGCTGCACTTGAATATCTACGTTGCGCTGGCCGCCGCAATGATCGTGGGGCGAATCATGTTCGGCCTGGGGCTGTTGGTGCTGGGCATGATTATGGAGCTGCCATACACCGCTGCCTCGTTTTTCGCCGTTGGTGGCGCCTTATGGATGGGGCTGCCGGGAATCGCTGTTCAGTTCGTCATTATCCCGATCATCGTGGCGGCGGTCGCCCGCAGGGATCAACGGTAACAATGTCTCTGTTCCGTCGGGTGGCGCCCTCAAAGTCGCTTTGGGGGTGATGAGTCACACGGGGGTTTCCCACAGGCCAGTCCAATTGTTGCACAGATGCTATCTTTTTCGTTCAACTGATTCTCTCCAGATTCCGATAAGTAGACTGAGAGTCCCGTAGGTCGGAACCCCCTTGGCGGTTCCGACTCTCAAATTACTCACCAGAGTCCCGTGTCGGGAGGCCTGAGTTCTTGACATGTTGTCGGAACCTCGCCCTTCGACTTCGCTCAGGACGACCCCTTCAGGGCAGGGGTTCCAACCTACAAAGCTGAGAGATGTTCCGCCCCAGAAGTGGACAAAGAGTGCTCGGAATAATCTTGACCAATAAGGAGTCAGAATGATGGGACAAAATGGAAAAGCTGCTATCAAAGCCGTCAAGTTAGTAGTAGATGAAGATATGTCCCCACAAGATGCGTGGGAAAAGGCTATCTGCGAATATACCACATCTGAATTGAGTCGGGACAAGGGGTGTCCCCGAAATGCATTTCTTGGTCTCTGCGAAGAGGGTATGATCATTGGAGTAGATTCTGGTAAGTATGATGCTGGGAAGAAGAACAAAGCATATGCCACTGAAGCTGTAAGAATACTTCAAAGAGACAAATCACAAATTAACAATAAGACAAAGCTATGGAAAAAGGTGATGAAGAAATTAGGTGAGGAAACAAGTAAAAGCCAGAATGGTCAGATGGATGTTGTGATCTCACTATGGAACAGTGGATTGATTGAAGTCCCGTAGGTCGGAACCCCCTTGGCGGTTCCGACTCTCAAATTACTCACCAGAGTCCCGTGTCGGGAGGCCTGAGTTCTTGACATGTTGTCGGAACCTCGCCCTTCGACTTCGCTCA
>JAUWIB010000148.1 GCA_030605565.1 bacterium | reverse complement strand
TGGTAGGTGAATGATCCAATTCTTACTACCCCCTCCCGTGACACTTTTTGTATTTCTTGCCGCTGCCGCAGGGGCAGGGATCGTTGCGGCCGACTTTTTTCGTCTGGCGTTTGAACGTGCGCATCTGCTTGCCCGCCTGCGAGGCCTCAGCCATCGGGTTTTTCCCCCGTTGTCCGTCGGCGAGTTGCGGCTCCGGCGGTGCGGTCATGCCCATACCCGTGCTGTCGGCGTGCGATGAGACCAGTTGCCGTTCACGGCGACGTTCCTCGCGCGACTTCTCCGGCTCTTTGATTTGAAGTTTGTAGACGAGGTTGACGATCTCCTTGTCGACGGTATCGACCATCTCCTGGAAGGTTTTGAACGCTTCGCGCTTGTAGATATCGATCGGTTTACCCATCCCGCCATGGTAGGCGCGCAGCCCGATCCCGGTGCGCAACTCCTCCATCTCGGCCAGATGGTCGCGCCAGTGATGGTCGATCGTCGACAGCACGGCATACCGTTCAAGCTGCCGCATAACCTCCTCGCCGTAGGCGCTTTCCTTCTTCGTATAGATTTCCATCACCGCCCCCAGCACCTTCTCCCTGAGCGTCTCGCGAGTGAGCTTTTCGATATCCTCTTGCCTGAACTCCAGATTCATCAGATAGATCTTCCGCAGATCGTCGGTGAACCCCCTGAGGTTCCATTCCTCGGGATAGGTTTTCTCCGGGCAATGCGCGTCGATCAACAGGTCAAGGACCTCCCCGATCAGCTCGACTACTTCTTCCTTGATCGACGGCCGTTCCAGCGCCGCCAGTCGACGCTCATAGATCCATTTGCGCTGGACGTTCATGACGTCGTCATAGTCAAGGGTGTGTTTGCGGATGGCGAAGTTTTGCATTTCGATTTTTTTCTGCGCGCGCTCAATGGCTTTGGTCACCATCTTGTGGGTGATGACCTCACCCTCTTCAACGCCGAGTCGGTCCATCACACTGCCCAGCCGATCGCCGCCGAAAAGACGCATCAGGTCATCTTCCAACGAGAGGAAGAACTTCGACGAACCAGGGTCACCCTGACGTCCGGCGCGTCCGCGCAATTGCCGGTCGATACGTCGCGACTCATGGCGCCCGGTGCCGACGATGTGCAGCCCGCCGGCCTCGACTACACCTTCACCCAGCTTGATATCGGTGCCGCGGCCGGCCATGTTGGTAGCGATAGTGATATTGCCGGACTGGCCGGCGTGCGCGACCACCTCCGCTTCCTTCTGGTGATGTTTGGCGTTGAGCACATTGTGTGGGATACCCTTGCGCTTCAACATACGCGACAACGTTTCCGACACGTCCACCGACACCGTGCCAACCAGAATCGGGCGACCTTTCTCACTCTGGGTCTCGATCTCCTCGATGATGGCGTTGTACTTCTCGTGGCGAGTGCGGTATATCTCGTCGTCGCGGTCACCACGTATTGCCGGCACATTGGTAGGAATCACCATCACGTCGAGCTTGTAGATATCCCACAGTTCCTGCGCCTCGGTTTCGGCGGTACCGGTCATGCCGGCCAGTTTGTCATACATGCGGAAGTAGTTTTGCAGGGTGATCGTGGCCAGCGTTTGTGATTCCGCTTCGATCCGCACACCCTCCTTGGCTTCTATCGCCTGATGCAACCCATCGGAATATCGCCGTCCCGGCAGAATACGGCCGGTGAACTCATCGACGATCATCACCTTGCCATCCTGCAGAACGTACTCGACATCCTTTTCATATAGTGAGTAACCGCGCAGGAGTTGGCTGATGGCGTGGACTTTTTCGGATCGCTCACCGTGGACGCGATAAATCTCATCAGTCTTCTGCTGTCGCTCTTCGTCAGGTAGCGATTCATCGCCGTCCAGTTCGGACAGCATGGTGGAAATATCCGGGATCTCGAACAGTTTCTGTTCATCTATGGTGAGTTGGTCGGTACCGAGGTCGGTCAGAGCGATAGCATGTTCACGCTCATCGATAAAGTAGTACATCCGGTCGTCGATTTCGTGCACTTTCTTGTCACGCATGAAGGCAGACTCGACGTCTGACATCAGCTTCTTCATCCCCGTTTCCTTGAGGATCTTCAACAGCCGCTTGTTCTTGGGCGCGCCCCGATTGGCCGACAGCAGCATGAGGCCGGCTTCAAACTCATCTTCGGCCCGGCCACCTTCGAGCAAGTTCTCCGCTTTGGAGAGCATGTCGTTGATGAGCGTCGCTTGTTTGCGCACGATGCCCTCGACGGTCGGCTTCATCTCGCGGTAACGGTCATGTCCGGATGCTTCGACCTGCCCGGAAATGATCAGCGGCGTGCGGGCTTCATCGATCAGGATGGAGTCGACCTCGTCGATGATGGCGTAATTGTAATTGCGATGAACGCGGTCCTCAGACCGCTGGGCCATGTTGTCACGCAGGTAGTCGAACCCGAACTCGTTGGCGGTGCCGAAGGTAACATCGCGCATGTACATCTCGCGGCGGTCAGTATTGATCATCGCATTCTGGATGACACCGACAGTAAGACCCAGATACTCATAGATAGCACCCATCCAGTCGCGGTCGCGCTGAGCCAGGTAGTCATTGACGGTGACGACATGGACACCCTTGCCCTCCAGAGCGTTCAGATAAACCGGCATGGTAGCGACCAGCGTCTTGCCCTCACCGGTGGCCATCTCGGTGATCTTCCCCTGATGCAGCGCAACGCCGCCGATGAGCTGGACGTCGAAAGGCACCATATTCCACTCGGTCTCGATCCCGGCCACATCCCAGGTTGTCCCCAGGTGACGACGACAGGCTTCTTTGACCACGGCGAACGCTTCGACCATGATGTCGTCAAGCGTTTCGCCCGCTTTCAGCCGTTCTTTGAACTCGTCGGTTTTGGCTTTGAGCTCCTCCTCCGAGAGGTCTTTCAATTTCTCGAACTGTTCGTTAATGTCAGCAACGGCCGGCTGCATTTTCTTGGCATCGCGATCGTGCTTGGTACCGAATATCCTGGTGATCAGGTTCATCATCGTCTGTCCAACTCCTCGGCCAAATTGTCATGCCGGTCGAAACCGAAGTCTGCCCTGAGCGCAGACTAAGCATGGTCTCGACTTAGCAGACAGGTGCCGGGGACACCTGTCCTGCGCTTGCAACTATCTTGAGCATACGACATTTTCGTTTTCAAGGCAATTAGAGTTGTTGGAAGACAGTGGCAAGCCACTTTTTCGCGCCACGCGCTTCTCACGTCGTCCTGAACAAAAGACAGTATCCGTAATCCACCCACAAGTACGCCACCCTTCGACTCCGCTCAGGATGACGTTGGGGGGATGCTGTAGATGACGTTGGGGCATTCCAGTAGGTCAGGTTCCTTGTGAACCTGACGATAGACGGCAGGATCGCAGGCATCCTGCCCTACTCAGTGAGCGCCACTTGTGGCCGGCGGAGACAAGCCCCGCCGCTACACGACAGGAAAAGCAGTTCTTGCCGGCTGAGGTTGACGCTGCTATGTCTATTCGTTGTCTCCTGCCAGTTCCCGGGGCGACCATTCGCCGATGTTCTCCAGCACGATCTTGCAGCGCCCTTTCGAGGTCCAGCTTTCGTTGGAGTTGTAGGTCCAATCGAGATACTCCGAACCGCCACCGCCTACTGTCGTGATCAGGAAGCGATTGTTGAGATACCCAAACGAGTTTGCCTGATCCGCCGGCCGGGCGCGGTCCCCACCGGAGGGGTCAACCGGTATCCATCCATAGCTTGGCAAATAGACCTCCACCCAGCGGTGGAAGACCTTGTCGTAGGATGCGTCGTCACCGCGAACCGTCACCGCACCGACATACCGAGCGGGCAGCCCGGCGGCGCGACACATGGCTATGTACACGAAACTGTACTCGGAGCAGGAGCCGTTGCCACGCGCGAGCACGGTGGGGGCGATGTTCCAGCCACCTGCCAGTTCGTATTCCAGCTTGTCGATCAGATACTCGAAGATCTTGCGGGCTATCCAGTAGGGGTTGGTGTCATCACCGACGGCTTCCCTGACGCCGTTCTGAATAACCGTGTCGGTGATGGAGAACTTGGTGTCGTCCACGAGGTATCGATCTCGAATCTCACCGGGAATGTCCTCCAACCTGCCCACCTTCTCCGGAAACACGAAGTAGCGCGTCTTGTACAGGTCGACGTCAGCCGTCATGGTGACGGTGGCGAACTCGGCTGGTCCCAGGTTCTCGAACACAAAGTGGGCCACTTTCTGACCCCATTGATCGGACTGGAAGTCTTTCGGGGCGGGTTCAAATGTCGGCTCGCCGAGCAAGTCCTGGGAGTCACGGTTCTCCGGCACGGCCAGGTAAACGTCAAGAGTCTTGACCGTGTCGGGTCCGAAATTACGCACCTGGTGAGTGAATTCGAGTGTCTGGTGCTTCACGTCGGAGCGTACGAAGGGGGCGTCGTCCTCGATCCGGAGTTGGTAGATGCGGTCGGTCTGGTAGTCGACATTCCACAACCTCTTGCCATCGTGAGCAAGACCCCAGGTGTGCGGCCCCGGAGAATCGAAACAGATGATAACGGAGCCGTGGTCGACCGTCACCATGTAGATCATGTTCCTGGATCGATCGGATACCCAGAGGTATGTGCCGTCGAAACACAAACCGCATGGGCTGCCGGCCGGCGACGGTATTGATTTGATAGTGGTGCCGTCGTCGGGACTGATCTGGTGGAGTTCGTCACCCCTGGCGTCGGCGATCCAGAGATACTCGCTGTCCCAGGCAAGTCCGGTTGGATCGCTCACCGGGCAGTAAATAGTGCGTTCCACTATCTGTGTCTTCGGATTGATGCGATAGATCGATTTCTCTTCGGCATCGACGCACCACAGGGCCGATCCATCCCAGGTGAGACCGCGAGGAACATAACCCGGCGCCGGAAACGAATCCAGAACGGCTCCATCCTTTGCGTCCACCTTGTAGATCATATCCGACTTGCGGTCAACATTCCACAGATGCCTGCCGTCATAAGCCAGTCCCTGAGGACAGACGTGTGGTGACGAAATCGATTTGAGGGTGTCGCCGACATTGGCCGAACAGGGGTTGCCGGTCAGCATTACTACCATCAGAGTCGAGAGAATCAAACAGAGAAAACGCATCAGAACCTCCTTGCTTTGCTGTTACGCCAAGCCAATAATGCCGCAACGACCACAATAAAGCAACAGTAATTCAGCCAAGCAGGGCGGTTCCGTCTTCGCCGAAGGTCCGCCGTAGGAGGGAACCCGCCATCCGAGCCTTCGTGCGCGGCGGATATCCTCTCCCACCCCCGGCCAGCCCCGTAGGTCGGAACCCCCTTGTGGGTTCCGACTCTCAAATTACTTACCAGAGTTCTGTGTCGGGAGCCCTGAGTTCTTAACATATTGTCGGAACCTCGCCCTTCGACTCCGCTCAGAATGAGCTTCCCCCCGTTAAGTGGACAGGTTAACAAGCATTTATCGACACCTGTTCTTCATGGTATTGATAGTTTCGTTCAAAGTCAATAGGGCTGACTGAGCCAATACTTGAATGGCGACGCCAGCCGTTGTAAAAGAT
>JAUWIB010000120.1 GCA_030605565.1 bacterium | reverse complement strand
GGCGATCAGACTCTTCTTGAAGCCGACGGCAAAGTCCGCATCGGAGAGCGTGCCGTCCTCGAAGAACTTCTCCATGAGGGCATCATCACCCTCGGCAGCGACTTCGATCAGCTTCTCATGACCGCTCTGAGCTGCATCTTTATAGATTCTATCGGGTCGACTGGACTCACATCACTGGCCTCACAGGTAACTCCCAGTCTCTGGAATTGTCATTCTGGTTCTGCACATGGCTGATCCTTCCGATTATGCTGTCCAAGTACATAACGAAACTGCTCAAGTTGTGGGGTCCGACAATCCTACTATTAGCTCTGATCTTGGTTGTCTCCAGCCAGGCATGCGGCAGGAGCCTTCTGAAGCTGACATTTGACATTCTGATGTTGGGCGTTCTCTTCGCTTGGCGCCACATAGATGAAACTTACGGCAAGTATGTCATGAACAGACCGTCAGATAAGGCTCTCCCATATATAAGAACAGAATTGATCACGCTTTTTCAAACCAGCCTTGCTATGCTCACCTTCGTGATAACGGTGTTCGGATTCAGTTTTGCGCCAGATTACATAGAGAAGTATTACCATCAAGCCATTAGCCAACCTACGGTCTGGTGGTTTTCCATCATGACCATCTACGTCTCAATGGGTGTACTCGCCTTCATTTGTGCTTTTTCGTGGACATTGGTCATTAGGCTTCGCTCTGATCTCTAGCTCTATTGCTGGTGTGAGAATAGGGTCCGTTTCTGGCGGCCATCATCGGCGTAGATCAGACCACTGTAGTCATAGGTCCATTCAACACAAGAGACTGAGGGTAAGTAGTTACCGAAACCGCGACGGATTGAACTTTCAAAAAAAGCGGATTACCGGAGAGAATCAGCAGCAGGGGATTTAGGAAGTAGCGGCCGGCTCATATTGATGTAAGCCGTCCTGAACAGAGCGGCTGCCTTTTCAACATACTCTTGCGCCAACTCCGGCTCGCTCTTGACGAGATCGACACTTAGGTCATCAAGCCGATAGCACGAGCCAGGAGCACCGCGAAGTCTGTAGATGGCATAGTAGTCACCTTCAATGTAACCGACCTTGTACCATTCTGAGAACTGGGCGAAATCAACCGCTGTCGAGTTGCTGTCCAAAAGGTCGTGACCGAAACTGTAATTGTCGTAGTTAAGTCGCACCAGACCCATGACGGTTGCAGGAATATCGAGCTGGCTTCCCAGCCGATCGGTTCGCGTTCCACCGGGCAGGCGGTTGTCGGTATCCAAAATCAAGAGCGGCGCCTGCAGGAAGGTCAGATCAAGATCGAGTTTGGGTGCGAACGGTGTGCCGTTGTCGGCGGTGATGAAAATGAGAGTATTGGCAAAACTACTGTCGTCTTGGATCTCTCGCACGAATCTCCCCAGCGCCCAGTCGGAATACTTGAAGGCGTTCAGTTCGTCCTGCCGGTCTGCGCCTGCGGGAACGCGCTCAAACGGCACGTCCGGTACTTGCCAGGGACCGTGATTAGACGTGGTCAGCATCATGGCGAAGAACCGCTCGTGGCTGCTTTCGCGCAACACCTCGACAGCACGGTCGAACATGACATGATCCGGCACGCCCCAGGTACCGATCCACTCGTCCGGATCGAAATCGAGCGACGAATACACCCTATTGACGCCGTTGGACATGGCGAAACCCTGCATATTGTCAAAGTGGGGATCGTGGGTAGTGAAGAAGAGCGTGTTGTAAGCATGATCCTTAAGTACTGCCGCCAGCGAACGAAAATGTGTCTGTCCGGGCACCTGTTTCATGATCAGTTCGGTGAACTGATGCGGGTAGCCGGTGAGGGTTGAAAACACGCCGGTATAAGTGTGCATTCCGGCGGAATAGAAATTGGTGAACAGCACGCCTTGTGCTGCCAGAGAATCAAAACATGGTGATAGATCATGGGGGAAGCGATTGTCCAGCGCACCCAACCTGGTGTTGCCGAACGATTCCATCATGATCACGATGACGTTGGGTGGATCGTCGTTCGGCGGCTTGTAACGCACCTCACGACGGATTCTCTCATCGGTGCGATTGACCAGGCTGTCCGGCATACCCAAAAGCTGTCGCACTGTTTGTTCGCAGTTGTTACAGTGGACCGTCGCCATCATCTTCTCCAACTGCTCTTTGTCGCGCGCATCGTAGATAGCGTCACGCCAAAAAGTAAAGGCTGGATTGAGAGCCAACTGGTTTGCAAAATCGTACGTGCTGAAGTAAGCCACGCCGGTGCGGATTGGTGACTTGTCGGCCAGACGACCGCGCGCGCCGACAAAAAGGATCGCTCCAATCAGCGGCAGGTAGAGCAGATTGATCCATATTGGGGACGGCTCGCGCTCGATCAACAGCCTCCGTTGCCAACGGTGCATGATCCAGATAAACAGGCCCACCGCAACCACCAGTAAGAGCAGGTACCGCACAACCGGGTACATGTCCCACACCATCGACAACATCATGTCGGGTGTGTCCTGCCAGGTAAGCGCCATGCCGTTGAGCCGGGCGTTGAAAAAGGAAAAGAACTCCAGGTCAATCATGTGCATGAAGAAAATCACGGCCGTCAGGGGGATGAGCAGTCCCAGATTGATCATTCGCACAAATCGGCGGCGTGAGATATCCAGGCCGGGAATAATAGACAGAACATAGAGGAACACCGTAATATAGCAGGCGATCACCAGATCGAAGCGCATACCGATCAGGAATGACTTCAGGAGTACCAGGCTCGGTATATCTGCGGCGCGGTCCCATTGATGAACCAGGAGGATCAGCCGCCACAGTTCAAAGAATAACACCAATGTTCCCACCGTCGCCAATGCATACAACGCCGGACCCGAAAGGTACTTGCTGAGACCGGATGTCGACTTGCTTCCTGAGTTCATGACGGCCAAACATGCAGCGCGCGAAGCGGATTGTCAAGCCGCCACGAAGATTGAACAGGAAACTAAGCCGAGCGGATGGCCCGGACGTTCGGGCGGGTTATAAGAGGTCTCATTCGCGGATGGTGTCGGGCGACCCCGCCCGACGCATGCCTTCGAACTTCATGGCCGTCAGGCGAGTCGCCTGACAGCACCACATTTCGGCACAGTTGGCAGAATGCCTACATACTTAGTATGTGGGACACTGAGGCGGCAGCGGACCGCTGTCAAACATGTAATCGACCAGGTAGACCAGGTCCGCAATGTCGACCGTCTGCTGGAGGTCGCCCACGAGGTCACCATCGACATTGGCCTCGTGCCAGCAATCCGGCTCCGCACCGGCGGTGAACATATAGTCCACCAGGTACACCAGATCGGCGATATCTATTACGTCGAAAAGATCGCTGTCGATGTTTGCACGTATGCCGCGACAACAACTCGAATAAACAGCCAGGCCGGACACCGTAGCTACCTCGTACTCGGCAATCAAGCCGGAGAATGTCGGCAGGCGATCACCTGATCCGCTGGTGTAGCCGTCGAGAGCGATTGCTGCTTGCGCTCCGAGCGACGGTGTCCCCGCAACATGGAAGTAGAATCTTACGATATCGCCGGAGCCCGGTTCGAGATCGGGATGAGTGTGACTATCCGATGTTTTGAGTCGCAGCGTAAGTCTCTTGCTGCTTGGGAGAAACTGGATGAGTGCCTGTTCCTCAAATGTCTCGGTGCGACATCCGACCGTACTGAAAGAGTCGTACACCAGTTCGAGAGTACCTGTGTAGATGACAGGGATCCTGATCTCCTGTATCGGCGTGGTGTTAACCCCGCGCACCACTATTAACACGACGGAATCAGGATTGACACAAACGCTGTCGCCGATCAGGGTGTCGGCCAGGGCGGCAACACAGTTGTGCCGAGTGCGAATGAGTGTATCACCATCGGCAGTAGCCACTTCAAGAGAAACATCGTAGCAGCCCGGTTCCTCATAGATATGCACCGGCGACTGGACGAAGGCGGAACCACCGTCCCCAAACGCCCAACTCCAACTCTCAATGCCCATCGTAGAATAACCGGTAAAACCGACTTCGAACGGCACCCATCCGACACTGGTATCGGCCACAAACGATGCGCCACCGGCGTAGTCGACCAGAACGGCTCCGTAGCCGACGTATGAACATTCATAGGGGATGCGCATGTATCCACCCTCGCCCCAACCGTCGCTCCAGGAATTACGCAGGAACCAGACACCGTCGGAGCCTTGGGCGTCATCCCATCCCACTAACACCACAGCGTGGTTGATGTCGCCGTTGTTACAGCCGCCGAAGACACCGCCGCCATACGCCTGGAAGGCAGAATTGACCGAGACGCAGATAGAGATCGGACCGTAGTCCATGATAGCCTGTTTCATTGCACCGACACTTGGAGTACCCCACTGCGGACCGATGAAAGCCCATGATTCGATAGTGTAAGGATGATTGTAAGGACAACCGCAGGGCAGATCATAGGCAACATAAGGGAAATCGGCCTCAAGCACGGCACCGACCCCGCCGCAGGCGTCGGACTTCCATTCAAAATAGTCATGTGCCAGCCAGCCGCCGTCACAGCCCCAGCCATTACTGTTGCAACTCACCAGGTACTGCTCCGAGAGGTCTTCAGAGACACCGTCGCGAATCTTGATATTGCATTCCAACGCACCGACCGTAGAAAACGCCCAGCAACTGCCACAGCCACCCTGATTGCGAACCGGCGTGCAGCCGTCTTGGTCACGCCAGTCAAACGATGCCGGCAGGTCGCGAGTTGGCGTGATATCCATAAAACGAGCCGTCTCCTGCCAGTTGTCCGGCACTATCAGACCGCACAGTTGATCCAGGGAGTACTGCGTGGCTTCGTTCTCGCCTACCTCGAAAGTCCAGCCTTCTTCAATGGCGCGCTCACGCAATGCCTCGATGTCTTCATTAGTGAGTTGTGCCGTCGCTGATGCTGCGATGACAAACACGATGCACAATACAAGAAGCAACTTCATGCTGATATCTCCTCTGGGATTAATGGCTCTACGAATCGTCGAGAGAGCCTGGGCGTAAATGCAGAAGGGCGGTCGTACACCGCCCTTAACCTGCTATAAGATAGTGAATTATCGGGTCTTGTCAACCGCCGATGCGGTCGATATTCTCGATTACTGCCAAGCCAACACACAATTGCAGCAGCAGCGGCGCTTTGGGCGACGGCGCATAGATTGCGTAGATAGCGACCAAGATTGGGTGATACCGGGTTGGTTCTCCTTCAACCCTCATTGGTAAAATAATGTTTTGCCGAATCATTCTTGTTATATTGGGATCAAATGGATGAGAAGCTTTTAGTCGCAAAGGCGCAGGCCGGAGATTTCGAGGCCTTCGCGAAGCTGATAGAGGCCAACAAGCAGAAAGTCTACGCCTTGGTGCGCCGACTGACGGCCAATACTGAGGACGCCGAGGATATCTTGCAGGACAGTTTTCTCAAAGCGATTGACAAGATCGACCAGTTTCGAGGTGAGGCGTCGTTCGGCACCTGGCTGTCCAGTATCGCTCTGAATGAGGCGCGCGCCCTCTACGCCAAAAAAAAGCAGTTTGATCTGAAACCGATCGAAGACTACCTCCCCGGAGCCGGATCGCACGGCGACGACCAGCAGGACAGCATTCGGCTTTTCGACTGGCGGGATCCACAGGCACTACTTGAGTCTGATGAGTTGCGCCGAATGGTGAACGGAGCGGTAGACAAGTTGCCTTACAAGTATCGCGAAGCATTCGTCTTGCGCTATGTCGAGGAGTTGTCGGTCAAGGAAGTGGCGCGCCTGACCCGGCAGACCGTGGCCTCGACCAAATCACGAATCCTTCGCGCGCGGTTGGCCCTGCGCGACATGCTGTCGTCAACCTTCGAGGAACGTTATGGGAAACAAGTGTCCTGAATATATCGAGAATCTTAGCGACTATCTCGACGGCGGTATCGATCCCGAACTATGCGCCGAAATAGAGGCGCATCTGGGCGAGTGCAACAACTGTCGCATTATGGTCGACACGCTACGCCAGACGGTAACGCTTTGTCGTGAGGGGAAGCCGGAAGCACTGCCCCCTTCGTTGGAGAAGAAACTAACGGGACTTCTGCGGGAGCGCTGGCGACAGAAGTTCGGGAAGTAACCGGTGGCTGACACGTCATCCTTCGACTCCGCTCAGGATGAGGTTGTGGACGCGCGAAGCGCGCAACTCTGGCTGGATGGCCCGGACGTTCGTCCGGGTTTCATACATCTGGACAAATACAGGACGCCGCGAAGCGGCAAGAAACAGGCTTGCCTGCTTGACCGTGTCACTCACTCCCACTCTATCGTGGCGGGCGGCTTGGAGGATATGTCGTAGGTGACGCGGTTGACCCCTTTGACGTTCCGTATGATGCGGTTGGAAATAGTCGCCAGAATATCATAGTCTATTCGTGACCAGTCGGCTGTCATAGCGTCAGTGGAAGTGACGGCGCGCAATGCCACCACGTTTTCATAGGTTCGTTCATCCCCCATCACACCGACCGCTTTGACCGGCAGCAGCACCGCGAAGGCCTGCCAGATATCATTATAGATATCGTGCCGGTGCAACTCCTCAATAAAGATAGCATCAACTTCTCTGAGCAGATCGCAGCGCTCTTTGGTGACCTCACCGAGAATCCGTACCGCTAATCCCGGACCGGGGAAGGGGTGACGCCCGATAAACTGTTCCGACAGACCAAGGATGCGTCCGAGCGCGCGCACTTCGTCCTTGAATAACTCGCGTAGCGGCTCGATCAGTTTGAGTTTCATGCGCTCCTTGAGGCCGCCGACGTTGTGATGCGACTTAATGGTGGCCGAAGGTCCCTTGAACGACACGGATTCGATCACGTCCGGGTAGAGCGTTCCCTGCGCCAGGTAGTCGACCTGTCCGATCTTTTCGGCTTCAGCCTCGAAGACATCAATGAATGTGGGACCGATAATCTTGCGTTTTTTCTCCGGGTCGGTCACGCCGGCCAGCCGCTTGAGAAACAGCGAAGAAGCATCGACCGGGTGCAGCTTGATGCCGAGCTGGCTGAGCATGTCGATCACGTCGTTGAATTCGTTCTTGCGCAACAGCCCGTTATCGACAAAAACGGCATGCAGTTGGTCGCCGATCGCCTTAGACAAGAGCATGGCCGTCACCGTCGAGTCGACCCCGCCGGAAATGCCCAGCAGGACACGCCCATCACCCACCGTCGCCTTGATTCGCGCCACCATGCTCTCGACAAACGACTCCGGCGTCCAGTCACCCCGCAGGCCGCAGATGTCGAACAGGAAGTTCTGCAGGATGTTCTTGCCTTCCTCGGTGTGGTGTACCTCGGGATGAAACTGCAGACCATAGATCTTCCGGTCGTGGTCGGCAATAGCTGCCACCGGCAAACTGTCGGTGGACGCAATAGTGCTGAACCCATCCGGCAGTCGCGTGATCGAATCGCCGTGTGACATCCAAACCTGGCTGCGCTGCGGGATGCCGGAGAAAAGAGCATGACTGTCCGTTACCTCAAGGTGGGCTCGACCGTACTCGCGGTTGTGCGACGGCGATAGTTCCCCGCCGAAATGTTCCGCGGCCAGGTGCATTCCATAACAGATGCCCAGTACCGGCTGGTCGGTGTCGAAAAATGCGCCGTCCAGCCTTGGAGCGTCGTCGTCACTCAGCGACGATGGTCCTCCCGAAAGAACATAGCCACGGACGTCTCGATCGACATAGATCGATAAATCGACGTTGTACGGTGCGATCTCACAGTAGACTTTTGCTTCCCTGATTCGTCGTGCAATCAACTGGGTGTACTGCGAACCAAAGTCGAGGATTAGAATCATCTCATGTCCGGCGGCGCTATTGCTCATCGGTCGGTTTCCCCTGGGTTATTGTGTCGTGGGGTGTCCCCTCACTCGGTTGTGGATAGTCTTCGATATAATGCAGCCCGCGCGATTCATGCCGCCTCAAGGCCGAGCGGACGATCAGTTCCGCTACGGTCGTCAAGTTGCGCAACTCCACGCCACCAAAGGTAGCCGGTGTAGCCAGGTAATGTTCCTCGACGGCTTCGTCCAACTGCTGGATACGTTCCCGCGCCAGTTTGAGATGGTCGGTGGTGCGAACGATCCCCACGAAATCCGACATGACACGGTTCAGTTGTCGTCGATCGTGCGCTACCAGGATCTTCTGGCTGGGTTGCTTAAGCGACGAGTGGAGCGGAGTATCGGTCGGGATGTTCTCAGGCAACTGGGAATGTCTGGCATAGTCGTATGATTTGACGGCGGCAAACTGGGCCATCACGACCGCCTCCAGAAGCGAGTTTGAGGCCAGACGGTTGGCGCCGTGCATGCCGGTCATGGCAACTTCGCCGGCCGTATACAGTCCGGGTAGCTCCGTTTCACCGTGAATGGTGGAAACGACACCGCCACACGAGTAATGCGCCGATGGCACCACGGGGATAGGACGCTCGGTGATATCAAACCCTCGGCGCAGGCACCGGCGGTAGATATTGGGAAATCGCTTCTTGATGAAGGCGCTGTCGAGATGGCTGATATCCAGCAGGACGTATTCTTCACCACTGGCTTTCAGTTCGGCATCGATCGCCCGAGCGACGATATCACGGGGCGCCAGATCCATATCAGGGTGGGCGCCTTCCATTATGTAGCGACCGTCGACGGATTTGAGGCGCCCGCCTTCGCCGCGCACTGTTTCTGAGATCAAAAACGGCCAGCGCCCCGGATTATAAAGAGCGGTCGGGTGAAACTGAATGAACTCCATATTGCCGACCGACACCCCGGCCCGCCAGGCAATGGCCTGCCCATCGCCGGTGGCTATCTTGGGGTTGGTAGTGTGAAAATAGACCTGCCCCAGGCCGCCGCTTGCCAGCATGGTGACAGAGGCCAGGAACATCTCAAAACTGCGGGTTGGCGCCGAGAAAACAAACGCTCCGGCACAGACATTTTGTCCGCCTTCGGAGTATTTGATCAGGTCCAGCACCATGTGATCACGGAAAATATCGATAGTACCGGCGCTGCGACAGGCTCGCAGCAAAGCGCGTTCGATTTCGCGGCCGGTCAGGTCGGCTGCATGCACCACCCGCGGCGCTGAGTGACCGCCCTCACGGCCCAGGTGAAGGTGGTCTTCGCTGCGTGTGAACCGAACGCCCAACTCCATCAATTCCTCGATTACCTTAGGCGCTCCTTCGACAATCCGTTCCACCACATCCCGACGGCACAACCCGGCCCCGGCGGTCATCGTGTCCTCGATATGCGCCTCAAACGAATCGGTACCGGCGAGAACGGCGGCAATACCGCCCTGCGCCCGGTTGGTGCTGGTGTCGGTCTCCCCCTTCTTGGTCAGGATAGCTATCTTCGCTTTTGGATCGCGCTGGGCAACTTTTAGAGCATAGAACAACCCGGCAATGCCGCTGCCGATCACCAGATAGTCATAACGATGTTCCATCAGCTCAAGCGCCTTTGCAGGGACAGTTTTTGCATTATATCCCGGATCAGTTTCTCTTCTCCCGGATCAAGGTCAATCGTCTGAGCAAGATAATATATTTCCCGCCCGAACGCAAAGTCGCCTAACTTGACCCAGTCCTTGCCTGTGGTGAGTATTACATCGGAGTCGTGCCGTTCGGCGGTGGCCCTGATCTGCTCGAGGAGTTGGTCGTCGTAGCGCTGATGGTCCGATAACTCCATAGCCTGATCGAGATCGGAACAAAGCGCCGTCACCTGTCTGACCAGCGGTCGGAAATTGCCGATACCGGCAAAGAGCAGCACCGATTTGTCCTCAAGATATTTGACCGGCAGGCGACGGTCGCGGCCGATCAATTCCGTGTGGACAAACTGGGCGCGGTAGACGTCAGCCTGTGGGCATTGTTGTTTAATCTGTTTCTGCAATTCACCGGGGTCCTCAGACAAATTGGCCCGAGTGATTATAATGATATCAGCTCGCGTCAGGGCCGACCTGGGCTCACGAAGAATGCCCAGCGGGAAAGCCTTCATATAGCGCCTGGGAACGGCGGCGTCGAAAGTCACGATATCCAGATCGCGATGAAGTGAGGAGTGTTGAAAGCCATCGTCGACAATGATGACATCGACCTGGCCGGTTTCGCCGAGCATCACCGCCGCCTGAGACTTGGAGCGGTCGATAGAGAAGTGAGCTTCCGGCAGGAGGTCGGCCAGGTGGCGCACCTCATCGCCGGTGCTACGGCTGTCCAGCTTCTGGATGCGATACCCCGGCTCCACAATTGAGCTTTGATCCGAGCGACCGTAGCCGGATGAAACGATCCCGACTCGGACGCCCTCATCCAGGAGAAAACGAGCCAGCAGTTCAACGGTGGTTGTCTTACCACTGCCGCCGACAGTGATATTGCCGACTGATATCAAAGGCACGTCGGCCTTCACCCTGCCTTCGGTCGAACGACGTTTCAGTGCGAAGGCTGCCCGATATGCCAGGGACACCAACCACAGTACGAATGCCGCCAGGGTCCAGAGCGAGAACCTTCGCCGGCGCAATGTTTTCTTCCAGAGTCGTTCAAGCATCTCCCAGCATCTCCAGCAGATAGGTTCCGATGCGAGCTGTAGTTGAAGCTGTCAAGTCTGTCTCCGCCTTTACGGCAAAACTCAGTTGTCCCTTATACACCTGCTCAACGGTCGCCGTCAATTGTTCAAGGCTTTTAACTTGTAGTCCATAGTTGTTTTCAACAATGTACGCGCCCGCCTCGCGAACGTTGTCAATATATGGCCCGAACAGTACCGGCGTCCGGCCCCACACCGGTTCCAGCAAGTTGTGGCCGCCGATATCAACCAACGTTCCGCCCACAAAGGCGAGGTCGGCTGCGATGTAAATATCGTTAAGCTGACCCACCGTATCCACGATGACCAAACCATCACCAGCGTCAGTCTGACCGTCGGAGCCACTGTCGTCGGCAGCTTTGGTATCGTACAGACGCCAGCGGAGTTCCATCTTGTCGAGTTCAGCCGTTATCTCGCTTACTCTGTCGATGTGTCGGGGAGCGACGATCATGATGAAGTTTCCATTGTGGGCTGACAGAGTGTGGAATAGCTCGATCAGCATCGCTTCTTCACCGGGGCGTGTCGATCCAGCCACGAACACGAAATCACCTGCCGAGGCTCCAGCTCGAGAGCGGACCTCACGTTTCTGATCATCCGAAAGCTGTCGCAGAGGAGCATCGAACTTCATGTCGCCGGCGACTTCACCGGCATCGACCTTCAGCCCCAACCGATGGTAGCGATCAGCATCGGAGTCAGTCTTCAAAAACCAGTGGTCGTACTTGTTTATCAGATCGCTGAGCATGGAACGAATCCGCCGGTATCGGTTGAAAGCCCCTTCCGACATGCGGCCGTTGATCTGTACCAGAGGGATTTTGCGAAGGGTGGCTTCCGTTATCAGGTTCGGCCAGATTTCGGTTTCGGCAATGACTAACAGACGCGGTTCTATCTGATCCAGCGTGCGACGGATAACCGGCGGGGCGTCGAGCGGGAAGTACGTGAGTGTCACGCTATCGCCCAACAGACTGGAGGCGGTGCGGAACCCGGCCGGAGTCATGGTGGTGACGTGGATCTTTACTTGAGGCTGCTGCTTGAGCAGGTAATCTACCAGATAACCGATCACGCGAATCTCCCCCACCGATGCCGCATGTATCCATAGATGCGTCGGGCCGTGACGCTCGATCAGACCAAGCCTCCCCTGATGCAGACGATCCCCTGAAGCAGCCCTGGTTCGACCGACAAGATAGAACCACCCGTAAACGAGGTATGAAAAAAACTTGTAGAGTATCAGCATCGTTGCCGTGACGTTGATCGCTACCGTGAAATGGGCGGCGGTCTTGCCACGTCCGTTTCCTACAATGCGCCCAACCCTTCGACCGTCCGGAGGATCATCTGCGCCGCCCGCTCGGATGCGCCCGTTCCGCCCAACAGCGAGGGCGCCTCGTTGAGTCGGGTACGAATCGCATCGTAGTGACTCTCATCGTTGTACAGCTTCTCCAGTTCAGCCAGCATCTTATCCGGTGTCGCCTCCCCTTGAATCAGTTCCGGCACCACATTATCATTGAGAACAAGGTTTACCAGCGCAATCTTGTCAATCTTTATCAAATGCTTCGCGATCTGATAGGTCACAAACCCGGTTTTGTACAGCACCACCATCGGTCGACCTATCACCGCCGTCTCCAAAGTCGCCGTGCCGGAAGCGGTCAGCACCAGACTGCTGTTGGCAACGACCTGACGCGCGTTGTCATAGACCACCGTCACGCCATCCGATTGATACTTTCGAATCAGGGACTCATAATCATAACTGCCTCGCACCCCGGCGACAACGGCGCGCGTGCCGAATTTCGAGTTGAACCGACGCGCCGTCTCAAGCATCGCGGGCAACATCCGCTCAATCTCCTGCCGACGCGAGCCGGGCAGCAGGGCCAAGCCTCCGTCAACCGGCGGTTCGGACGCGATCAGATCAGCCGGAATATCCTCAAGTAGATAGTGTCCGACAAAGTGACTCTCGACGCCGTTGTCTTTGTAAAACTGTTGCTCAAACGGCAGGATCGACAGCATGAGATCGACACATTCTCGGATTAACCCCAGGCGTCGGTGTCCCCAGGCCCACACTTGCGGTGAGATGTAGTATACGATGGGAATGCCCAGCGGTCGGACCATTTTGGCTAATCGCAGGTTGAATCCGGGGTAATCGACCAGAATGAGGCAGTTGGGGCGGCGCGAGCGGATTTCGTCGGCGCAGCGCCGGAGTAGTTTCTGAAAAAAGCGGAAGTGCCGAGCCACCTCCCAAAACCCCAGCACGGCCAGATCGCCTGGGTCGGCCAGTTGTTCCTGCCCGAGAGTTCGCAAGCGAGAACCGCCCAGGCCGAACAGTGTCAACCCCGGCAGCCTGAGGCGCAACTGGTCGGTCAGCCGGGCGGCGGCGTTGTCTCCGGAGGGGTCTCCGGCTGAGAGAAAGAAGGTGGGTGCTGACATTGGGTGTCAACTCCGCGCCATCATGCGTTCGGCCGACTCGCGACCGATCCGCTGGACTTCCAACGCCACCCGCAACGCCTCCACCCCTTCCTCAAGCGGCACCGCCACGTCGGTGTCGGTGAGGATCGCATCGAGAAACCGCTCCAACTCTGTCCCTAACATGTCCGCGCCCTGATCTTGTTTCTTGAGATAGATGACGTCACGACCGGATTTTCCCAACGGCAGTCGCATCCCCTCGGCCTCTTCGTCCCGTTCGGCCAGACGATACAAATCAGCCTGTTTGGCGGCCAGATCGAGTGAGTAGTAACCGGATTTCTGGAAGATCCGCAGCTTGCGCATAGCATGGAGTGAGATGCGCGAGGCGGTCAGGTTGGCAACGGCCCCATTCTCGAATGTCAATCGCGCGTTGGCGATATCCGGGAGGTCCGAAATCACCGTCACCGCCGAGGCCTGGATGTTCACGATCGGCGACTTGATAAACATCAACGCCAGATCGATATCGTGAATCATCAAATCAAGCACCACGGCTACATCGGTGCCGCGCGGATCGAAAGCAGCTAAACGGTGGGCCTCAATAAACGACGGTCGCACCTCAATTCCCTCAAGCGCTCGGACGGCCGGGTTAAACCGCTCGATCTGCCCGACCGCTATCTTGACCGAATGTTTACCGGCCAAGTCGATCAGCGCGCACGCCTCGTCGTAGGTTGAGGTGACCGGCTTCTCGATCAGACAATGCACCGACCGCTCGATCAACTCCGAGGCGACGGCAAAGTGGTCGGTAGTAGGCACCACTATCGAGACGGCCTCGGCCTGCTCGGCCAGTTGCTGAAGCGACTCGAACGCCGTCACGTTGTACTCTGATGCGAACCGTTCGGCTTTCTCGCGATCGATATCAAACAGCCCGACCAGTTCACAGTTGGCCAGTTGCGCGTACCATTTCAGATGGTGTCGCCCGAGTGATCCGACGCCAACCACAGCGGTTTTTATTTTTGGCAATGTTTCCTGCTCACTTTCAGTTTAGGGACCCAGCCGGTCGTTGGACGGCAAGATAGTAAGCCGAAGCTCTGAGGGCAAGCGGCAGGTTGGGGGGGATGGTATGGCGATCTTTGCATTAGGTATACGCTAAGAACGCGGGCGTAGGAAGGTCCGTGAGAACTAAGAAACTGAACTGCTACGATAGAAAGTACTACCATTAGCATTGTACACTGCGTAGATTTCGATTACGCGAATAGGAGCAGTGCAACAAATCAGATGGGAGAAGACATAGGTCATGCAAATTGATGTTCGGGGCCGCGTACATAACATCTCGCTCGCTGCAAGCAAACCACTGTTGCCACTTTATGAAGCGATTGTGAATTCAATCCAAGCAATTGAGGATGCCGGGCAGAAACAGGGGAGAATAGACGTTTCTGTAATTCGGCAGGCGGAACTGTTAGATGACAAACGTGCCATTTCGGCATTTGAGATTAGGGACAATGGCATTGGGTTTACCGAAGATAACTTCCGCGCGTTTTTGACGTCTGATACGACGTATAAGTCCTCGCGCGGGGGCAAAGGAGTTGGTCGGTTTCTGTGGCTTGCGGCTTTCGATGAGGTGCTAATTCAAAGCGTATTTGCTGAAGGGGATAAATACATGAGCCGTGAATTCCGATTCTCGGCGACACCTGACGGCATCAGTGATGAATCACACTCTGATTCGACTGACCAGGACAATCAGACTACTGTCAAGCTCATCGGCTTCCGCCGGAAATTTCAGAGACATAGCCCGGTAAAGCTGGCAACTATAGCTGCCTATATTATAGAGTACTGCCTAGAGTACTTGATTCAATCGGACTGCCCAGATATCTGGCTTTCCGATAGCGATTCTGGAGAGCAGATTCACCTCAATCAAAAGTTTGAGGAGGAGATCCGAGCAAGTTCTGAGAGCATCGAATTCCAGATCGACGGACGTACATTCTCTGTACTCCATGTGCGCCTGTATTCCGCCCACCTTGATGACCACAGGGTTCACTTCTGTGCCCACGATCGCGTAGTCAAGTCGGAGAAAATATCGAACCAAGTACCGAACGTTACACGTCGTCTGCAGGACGCCGAGGGCAACGACTTTGTGTACGCAGCATACGTTGAAGGGGACGTCTTAGACTCGGCAGTAAACAATGAAAGAACATCATTCACCATTGCCGAAGATCGCACGGAGTTGCTCTTTGGCGATATTACCTGGACTGATATTCGTAGCGCTGTAGTGGCCCAAAGTCGCCGGTTCCTATGGGAATACACAGAACCAATTCGTAGAAGAAAGCGAGAGAGGATAGAGCGCTATATTAGTGAAGATGCACCGATGTACCGGCCTGTTCTGAAGCATTTCGAGGATAAGATTGATTCTATAAGTCCAGACATAGGCGACGATGCACTGGATACGGAACTCTATAAAGCATATCATCAGGTACAAGTTGCAGTGAAATCAGAGGGCAAGGCACTTCTCCAAGAACCATTGAAGGACGATGAGGACTTTGAGGAGTATAATCGTAAGCTTAAGGCATACTTTGAGAGGGTAAGCGATATAAACAAGTCTGATTTGGCTAGGTATGTGTGTCATCGCAAAGCTATTCTTGACTTTTTCCAGAAGCAACTTGAAATCCAGGATGACGGCAGGTATAGCCGTGAGGACCGCATCCACAGTATTATTTTTCCTATGGGTACAACGTCGGAAGAAGTGGATCTGGATAGCCAGAATCTATGGTTGTTAGACGAGAAGCTGGTGTATCACACTTTCCTCGCATCCGACAAGCAATTTCGGACAATGTCACCTATCGCGAGCGATAGCAAGAAAGAGCCTGACATAATCGTTTTCGACAAGGCTTGCGCTTGGGCTGCGTCTGATGACCATCCCTTTTCGTCGATTGTGATCATAGAATTCAAAAGACCTATGAGAGAAGGGTACTCTGATATGGAAAACCCAATCGACCAGGTGATAGATTATGTTGAAGAGATTCTTAAAGGAAAAGCAATGACATCGGCGGGTCGTAAAATCCCGGTCTCTGGAAACACGCGATTCTATTGTTACATAGTCTGCGACATCAACGAAAAATTGGAAAACTTGGCGCAGCGACGTGCTTTGAAAAAAACGCTCGATGAGCAGGGGTTTTTCGGGTATATAGAGCATATCAATGCGTATTTTGAAGTCGTCTCCTATGACAAAATCGTAACAGATGCCAAGAAGCGAAATACCATCCTGTTCGACAAACTGGGCTTGCCTTCCAATATCGATCTTTGACCGGTGGCCCACCATTCATGGTGGGGTTGTTATCATTGAACAAATCGGTCAGCCATTCGTCCCTGTTTCAAGGATCGAAATCGTTGACATATTGTCGATCACATACCATATTGTATGTGTCATTTCAAGACTTAGCACGGAGAGAAGTCATGAGAAAATCTGTTTTGTCGGTGATGCTCGTTTTGTCATGTGCGTTGGCCCTGCAATGCACTGAGTCGAGCCAGCCGAGCCAACCTGATCCGCCCAATCCACCCCCGGTGGTGCGTTCACCGGCGGAATTCACACAGCAGGAGTCCGGTCTCTTGGAATCGGCCAACAAGTTCGGGCTGAACCTGTTTCGCGAGATAGCAGCAAACACGGCAGCCACCGAGAATATCTTCATCTCACCGTTGTCGGTTTCCTACGCTTTCGGTATTTGCTACAACGGCGCCAAAGGGGACACCCGCGAGGCCATCGGCTCGACCCTCCAGATGGCCGGGATGTCGGTCGAGGAGATGAACGAGGCGTACCGCGATGTAACTAAGATTCTGATGCAAACCGATCCGTTGGTTGAGTTCAAGGTGGCCAACTCGTTCTGGTCGCGGCTGGGTAAAGCTATCCAGCCGGATTTCATCGAGATGTCACGGACCTATTTCGATGCCCGCGTAGAGGAAATCAACTTCCAGGCTCCCTGGGCGGCCGACACTATTAACGCCTGGGTTGACCGCTCCACCAACGGCAAAATCAAGAAAATGGTCGAGCCACCCATCAGTTCGGATGTCGTGGCAATTCTAATGAATGCGATCTACTTCAAGGGCAACTGGATGTTTCCCTTCGACACCGCCAACACCGAAACCCAAACTTTCCATCTGGCCGACGGCTCCGAAACCGAGTGCCAGATGATGTGGTTGTGTGGGAACGAGCACGCTGTTCAAGTAGATGAGAATACTATCGAGCCTGACACCAACGCAACCTACTACGATAACGAATACCTCAAAGCGGTCAGCCTGCCGTACGGCCGCGGCGATTATAGAATGACTATCCTCACGCCCAACCTCTGGACGAACCCGGATCACACCGTGGACGACCTCATCGACCGGTTCACCTGGGAGAACTGGGAATCCTGGCTGACCGGATTCTACCCGGTGGATTTCACGGTTGGATTGCCGAGATTCAAGTTCGAATACGAAGTCGATCTGAAAGAGATACTCCAGACGTTGGGCATGGAGATCGCGTTTAACCCAACCAGGGCCGATTTCAGCAACATGTTTGTTGATGGCGTCGGCTGGATCGACAAAGTGAAACAGAAGGCGTTTGTGCAGGTTGATGAGAAAGGGACTGAGGCCGCCGCGGTCACTATGGTATCCTGGTTAGAGAGTCTACCGCCGCGTTTGGTCTGCGACCGCCCGTTCCTGGTTGTGATCCACGAGGATGTCTCCGGCGCGATATTGTTTATCGGCAAAATCGCCGACCCGGTTTGGCAGGATTAGGGCACTAACGTATGCTTACGGTGTGAACAGAGGTTAAGAGCTGCGGACGTGGGTGGTAGTGTCGGGTGGCCTCTCCCGATCGCCTGCGTCATCTCGAAGAATAACGTATACTGTTGGGCGCCTCGTGTTGAGCGGAGTCGAAGCACAGACAAGTCTGTCTCTTGCGCTTCGCGCCTTTCGATACCACGTGGCGAAGCCACAAGAACACGGCGTGACCGTGTCGCCCTTCGACTTCGCTCAGGGTGAGGTCAGCAGTCTTGCCGGTCAGGTTCCTGTTGGTCAGGTTCCTTGCGAACCTGACATTCCCCACTTATATTGTCCCAAAACAATCGGGAGTGAGTGTATATGGCTACCGAAGGATTGATCTGCTGGAATTGTGGTCGTGCTACCGGCATCGAAGGCCGCGTGGCGCGCGCTGATAGCTGCGAGAACTGTCTGGCCGATTTGCGTTGTTGTCGCGGCTGTCGGCATTTTCAGCCGGGCCGACGGTTTCAGTGCATGGAACCGGTCGAGACCAACATCGTCAACAAAGAGAAGAGCAACTTCTGTGATTATTTCCAGATGCGCGATGTGGTGAAACGCCCCGGCGGCATCAGATCGTCGGATGACTCCAAAGACGACCGCAAGAGCAGCTTCGACGATTTGTTTAAGGATTAGGGGGGAAAAAAGTGGCAAGAGTATGTGGTTATGAGTTAGCTGACGGCACTAGATGTCAAGTGGAGACGGAGGGTGCGCACTGTGAGTTGCACTTGGCACGGCTCAATCGCTCTGATGTCAGTAGTCCAGCTCTCATTAGGCAACACCTACAGACCAATCAAGGAACAGTGATCGACCTTAAGGGCTTTCGCTTTCGCGCCTTGGACTTTGAGTCGACACTTTTCCCTCCGGGACGGGATATCCTGTTTGACGATTCAACGTTTGTAAATAGCCGGTTCATCGACGTTGCATTTGAAGGCAACGTTTCATTCGCTAATTGCACCTTTGAGGGTACAATCTTTGAGAATGTGTGCTCCAACGATTCCACAATAGGATGTGCAAAGCTCGATTTCACTCTTGCTAAATTCCTCGGTGGAGAAGTCCCGTTTCGGGACTGTTCGTTCTACGCCTGCGATGAGATATTATTTGTGGATGCTACATTCGAATCGAAAGAACCACCGTTCACCATGTGTCACGCGAAATCAGACCTTGTGAGTTTCATGGGCGCTTCAATTAACGCAGAGCGTTTTGCCCTTCATATCTGCAAGCCTGACCTCCATATGCTTATGCCGAGCAGCCTTGTCCTCGACGCCTCTCATATAAACCTCGCGCGACTGAAATGCAACGGTCATTTCGAATATGGTAATCTGGAGAGTATGATTGATGTATCCCCCTTCGTCAGTTTAATCTACGTTGACTTCCGCCAAATGCAGACCGCGACGTTTCGAAATGCGAATCTAACTAAGGTGCTCTTTTTAGGGTCTCCGGTTGATAACGTCGTATTTGCTAATCCCCGTTGGACCGGATTCGGGACGTCTCGGCGAGTATGCGTATTTGACGACACCCCGGATGAGGCTTTCAAACATGGGGCTCCCTTGGAATCGGAGTCGTCAGACTCGTCAGAATTTGTCGAAATCGATTGGGATGATAGAGATCGTGAGAACACCAGACTGAATCAGTTGCTGGAATTGTATGTTTCGCTCAAAAAGAACTTCGAAGCAAGCGGCAACTACATTGACGCCGGCGACTGGTTCTACCGCGAGATGGAGTGCCGGAGGCGGCTGATAGCCGTCAATCGGAGTCGAATTGTGCGGTGGTTGCGTCAGAACTTCTTCTCATTCCCGCCTTGGTACAGGTTTGTTTCCGAATATGGCGAGAACTACACGAGACCTATGTGGGGGTTGCTTGCCACGCTTGTGCTTGGGGCAGTATCATACTTCTACTCCGGGTTCGGCACGGACCACACAATCAACTATGACTTCGCATGGACGGTCACAGGTGAATCCTTCTGGGGACTTGTTGATGCCATGCTCTATTCCCTCGGTGTTATGTCCTTCCAAGTGACGAAAACGGGTTTTCAGCACGGCACGGTGACAGCCACCCTGACACTTGCCCAGGTAGTTCTCACCCTCATCCTGGTCCCGCTCTTCTTGCTGGCGCTCAGGCGGAAGTTCCGGCGGTAGGATTACTCAGACTACTACATACGTCATGCTGAGCGCAGTCGAAGCATGACCTGACACAGCAACGTATGACCCACCTGTCGCTCCGCTATAGGTGGGGTACCGTTTAGTGTGAACCGGGCAGATTAGGTACATCGCCCTTCGACTGCGCTCAGGGCGGTCCTTCGGACCAGGGGTTCGACCTGCGCTGGCTCTGGAAGAGTACATCGCCACGGTTGAAGAACCGCAACCAGTGTATCGACTATACCCGCGCGACTTCTGGCTGACAGCTGACGTTGCTCTGTAGTGGGCCTCTATACTGTGGGCGGCGTATGTCCACATGCGCCGCCGTGAAACCCGACATGAACGGACGGCTTGACCGAACGGCAGATGTGGACATCTGCCGTACACGAAGTTGTTATGTGGTGTCGGGCGTCTCTGCCCGACGCCTTCTTGTGTGCAGTTAGGAGCCGTCAGGCAGAGACGCCTGACGGCACTGGGGAATGAGATTGCCGCGTAGCGGAAGAAGCCATTTATGGCCTCGCAATGACGTGAAAACGAGCTTTTATCAACACTCCCCCGGCTGTTCAACTTCCATACAGCCTTGCCGATAGATAGAATAGATGAGTGTAGGAAATAAACTACTAAACTTCGGTCAAACGACGGCTACCATCGCCGGCGATTGCTTTGCCGTGCGAGACGACCACACGGAGGCTTCCCAATTAGAACGCAAGAACTACTGAGAGACAAGAGTTGGCAGCTTGGGGAACGGGTCAAGGAATTAAGCTGTCTGTACGAGATTTCCCGTCTGAAAAACAATCGCAATCAGACGCTGCATGATTTCATCAAACAGGCTGTCAGATTGATTCCGTCAGGATGGCAATATCCGGAAAGTGCCTGCGCGAGAATCATTTTTCAGGACCGAGAGTTTGTATCCGACAACTTTGAGGCTTCTGAGTTTTGTCAGCGTGCCGAGCTAACCGTCGATGGCGAACCAGTCGGGTCGATCGAACTGTTCTACCGGGATGAGAAGCCGACGTATGATGATGGACCTTTCCTGAAGGAAGAGCGACTTCTTCTTGATGTGCTCGCCCGCGAACTGAGCGCCTTTATACAGCGCAAACAGGACGACATGAAACTGCAGTTGGCGACCAATAAGCTCCGGGCCGATCAACAACTTCTTAAAGACAAGAACACCGCCCTCGGAGAAGTGCTGGATCAGATCGATAACGAAAAGCGACATATCATGCACCAGGTGCAGACCAATGTCGACAAAGTGGTGATGCCGATCCTGCGTATGTTGAGTAACAAGGTCAGTCCTTCCGAACAACAGTACCTGACACTGTTGAGCAACTGCCTGAAAGACGTCACGGCACCGTTCATGTCCAATCTCGGGACTCGGTCACAGAAGCTCTCGCCTCGGGAATCGGAGGTCTGCAATATGATCCGCAACGGCATGTCCTCCAAAGAAATATCCGCCGCCCTGGATGTCTCGCTGCACACCGTTCTCAAACAACGACAACGAATCCGCAAGAAACTCGGCATCGCCAACGACAAAACCAACCTGGCCTCCTTCCTGCAGACAATCTGATTCGGCCCGCCGCCAAGGAGTTGAACAAAGCACCTAAAGACGAATCCCGGCAAAAAACAGGTCCAGCCGGTTGCATCGTTTTGCCGACAAATGTATATAAACGTAGTAGACAAGCAATCACCCGGATCGAGGAGAGACCTGTTATCAAGCAAACGATTTCGGCAGCGCTTCTGGCGATGGCCATCACTCTACCGGCTGTCCTGATGTTCGCCTGCAACGGTGGACCCAGCGACCCCAATGGCGACACCACACCACCACAGATCGTATCGGTCAGTCCGGCCGAGGACGCGGTCGAGGTTGCCGTGGATGCGGTCATACGAGTAGTCTTCTCGGAGGCTATCGATACTAACAAGATCACAGCCGCCACCTTCGCCATTGGTCCGGACGTGACCGGTGGCTTTCATTTCGACGGCGACACTGTCACTTTTGCTCCCACGGCTGAGTTGGACTATTCCGCTACTTATAATGTCTCCGTAACCACCGGCGTGACCGACCTGGCCGGCAATCGAATGATCGCCAACAAGAGTTGGTCGTTCGAGACGGCCGGAAACCCGGCAACCACTCCGCCACTGGTGATTGCCACTATCCCGGCCAACGGCGCCGGAGATGTCAATGCCGCAGCCGCCATCAGCGCTACCTTCTCCAAAGCAATCGATGCCGCGACCTTGACGGCATCCTCGTTCACTGTAAGCGGCGATGTTACCGGAGCCATCAGCTACGCCGACAGCACGGCGACCTTCACACCCGATGATACGCTGGAGTTCAATACGCTATACACTGCGACGTTCGACACCACGGTGGCCGACACTTTCGGCAATCACCTGGCCACGCCGTATGTCTGGAGTTTCACGACCGGCGACGATCCGATGATACCGACCGCGCTCATTTGGAAACCATCCGACCGTGTCATCATAGGCGACACGGTCACAATTCAAGTGTGGGCCGGTCATCTGGTAGCGATAACCAATGTTGAGTTCTATCGCAACGGCCAGCATATTGCCGGAGCCGATGACGACACTGATCCGTACGAGTACTTGTGGGATGCATCAGCCGAGACATTAGGCTCCGAGCATTCTATTTACGCCCGCGCCCACGAGGCCGAGGGGCGGGTCGGGTTCTCGGATACGATTACGGTGTTCTATCAGTGGGAGGAGTTGATCACCGACCCCAATGATCTGTGGGCTACCGATATCAAGAGAATCCTGGCCCGCAGCACGGATACAACAATAGAGTTCCGCTATGAGTTCTGGGAACCCTGGTTCGATCCGTATGACACGATTCCGGACGACACGACGCTTGATCTTGGCATCTATTTCGACACCGACCGGGACGGGGGTACCGGCAGGACCGACTTTGACGGAACAGATCTGAATGGTATCGGGGCAGAGTACCGGGTGATAATCGGTTTGCACGGCTGGGATACAACATTGGCCATATGGACCGGCTCCTGGCAGAAAGTGTATGATTACACCGGATTTCAGTATCTGAATCTGCCGCCATTTGAAACCGGGCTCGAGTTCGGCATGAAGTGGACTGATATCGGAAACCCGCAATCTATGCGCATGGTGAGCATAAACCTCTTCTTCTTTTCGACCGAAAGCTTCGTCCCCGATTGGGTGCCGGATCAGGGTTCTGGGTATCTGACCGTGCCGCGAGAGAATCGCTATATCGGCGAAGGCTACACCGAAAGTTCGAGCAAATCCGGGCGACCACATCAGGCAGCGGCGACACGCCCCAATCCGTTCTAATGGCTTGTTGATGCTTGGATAATGGTGTGGCAGCAGAATCTTCAGGGTTCCTCGTAGGGTCGGTCCGTCTTCGGACCCGCTATGTCAGAACCCTTGGTGGTCCTGACAATTGCTTAATCATACTGGGACGAATTCGAGTTCAAAACTATCGATTTTGCGTCGAGCTTCAAGTACTTGGGCGGAAGGAAATTGTTCTCCGACTACTTTCGTTACTTCTTTCTTATTTGCTTCAGGCATCTCCGAACCGAGAATCACTTCGGACACACATTGTGGCGACAAGATCAGGCCAGATTCCGGGGGTCGCGCAAACACGTATCGGTATTCTCTTTCATGATCCCAACAAACAGATTTTGTAGTATATGATTCCAGAAACCCATGTAAATCACCATACTTGTCTGTGGATGGTACTATCTCCGGGAATTCGTTCACATATTTCACCCATGCCCCGAGGAATGGGTCATTTGTTCTGGTGATGTATTCTATCCGAGTTTTCGAGAATTGAACCATGTCGATACCGACACAGAATCCGCGATATTTATCAGCATAGTGAGACCAAAGCAGTGGTACATCTCGCACAGTCGAGAAGGATAATATCCCATACGTCTCTCGAAAAGTGCGTGTCCACGCCCGCATCGTACTGACCTTCCTCGCTTCATCGCAGATTCCACATTCTTGAATTCTTTTCAGAGCCTTCTGTTTCTTCTCAGCCGGTGACAACTCATCGGGCAGCATGTTTTCGAACCGCTTCACTAGATCATTCTCCGACAGGAGATCAAACCTGAGTGGTATGCAGCAATCAAAGGGATCATTGAGTTTCGCCGCAGTGGGCACCCACAACCTTCTTTCGGTAAGCAGTGTCTTGGGGTAATTGTCTTTCGGGTCTTTGGGATCGCTTTTCCAAGATCGGAACTTGTAAAGCGTCTTGGGTTTCGGTTTATCGTTCATTTGATCTCCCGTAATACAGTTGCGGTAGCTCCTCGTGTCTCGTCATACTGGCGCAGGCCAGTATCCAGTCTTAGAATACAGAACTGGATGCCGGATCAAGTCCGGCATGACGAGCAAGCCTGTTTTTCTCGCTCCGCGCGTTCTTGTGCTACGTGGCGTAGCCACAGAAACACGGCTTGATCCCCTCAACCCTTCTTGTGCACTACCCCCGCTGAGGCCTGCGCGGTCGGGAAAATGATAACTTCGGCAATCTGAACATGCTCCGGCCGGTCGGCGATCCAAACCACCGCCTCGGCAACATCATCCCCCATCAACGGCTGGTAGCCCTGATAGGTCTGAGCCGCTCGTTCGGTGTCACCATTGAAGCGAACCTGCGAAAACTCGGTCTCGACCAGACCGGGATCAACAGTCGAAACCCGCAGCGGCGTGTCGACCAGATCGATACGCATCCCCTTCGTCAGGGCGTCGACCGCGTGTTTGGTGGCGCAATAGATATTGCCACGGGGATAAACCTCGTGGCCGGCAATAGAGCCTATATTAATGGCCCTTCAGGGAATCGTGTGGGTAGTGACAGCGATTCCACTACACGTCAAGAGCCTCTTACGCTGGTTGGATAGAGGTCCAGTCCGCCCAGATGTAAATTGATCGCCCTGCGTAAACGACTCCGATTCCGATAACCGCATGCCCGTGATTTCAACTTCTGTATTTTGAAATTGATACCTTCTGATTTGGCATTACTCACCTTCAGCACGATGGCGTTGAGGATGCCCCAGAGATGATCTTT
>JAUWIB010000059.1 GCA_030605565.1 bacterium | reverse complement strand
CTACTCGACTTCCATCGATCTTTACCGTATCCTTGCTCATGAGCGTATCCTTTCTCTCGGTTATCATCCGAGAGCTTAAAGTTTCACAACTAGAGGATACGCTCTTTCTTTTATCTCATCCACAACTTCCGACTATATCTCACGCGGAACGAGTAGGTGCCCGTTGTGTGCTCCAGAGAATCCTCGTTCATGGCGTAGATATTGTAGTCGACATCGGTACTGGCCGAGCACAACGGAATGTAGGCGCTGTATTCATAGTCATAACGGACCACCGGGGTCATCTCGACTTCATCCCAGCTACCGCCGTTGTATCGGTACTTCAGAGATACCGAATCCGGGGTGTTCTGAGCGTAGACAGTCGCCACTACCTCGTAACCGTTGGCATCAAGAACATTCTCGTGGCAGTTCTCGGAGTTGTCAAGCCCGGTGTGGGTGATGTTCACGTCATAGACGACCGGTATGGAGTCCACCCAGGTCTTTAGATTGAAGCCGGTGACGGTCAGCCACACCGGGCCACTGACGTTAATCGTCCGGGTGATCGGGATGTTGACCGCGCCGTTGCTGTTGGTGTAACCGGAACCGAACAGCACACCGTCTCGGTACAGGGCACACAAGGCATCCTCGACCGGATTGCTGCTTTCGTCCTCGACCTCCACCAAGCAAGCAGCCGCCGTGTAGAACAGGGTGTCATCGAAGATGGTGACATCGATCTCGACCGGTGAGTCCGTTCGCGCCTGCAGCGACGGGTCACCGAGCACGTGCCAGCCCAGGAAATAATGATGCGACTCGTTGTCGCTGGCGTCGTTCATTTTCATGAAGCACGAGCCGTTGTAGAACAAAGCGCCTATCGCGGTGTTTTCGCCGTCGGCCAGAAGTCTGACGAATTCCGCCTGGCTGTCCTCCACCCATGGACTGTACTGCAATATTGAAGACAAGTATACAGCCACGGCCCCGACCGGATAGTCGCTGCCATCGGTCTCGCGCAGCCACTCCTCTCCAAAACTGTAACCCTCTTCTATCGTCGCAGTGTTGCAGCTGATGCCCTGGATGAAAGGCCACCTGTTGCTGTTGTCGAGCCTAGAGATAGTATAACTGCGGATACCACAACTCCATCCCGAAGAAGATCCGTGGCCCCTGTGAACCAACACGCTGCGACCCAGATCGAGTGAATCGATATAGTCCTGCTCGGGTGGCCAGCCGGAGATGGAGTCCTCGCGAAAGCTGTCAACGTGAGTATAAGTGTGCGCCAGCAAGGTATCCCTCAGGTCGTTCATGTAGTCCGCCAAACCATTGTCTATGGTCATGCCATAGTGATACCAGGACGTATCGTCGCTGATGGGCAGATCCCGCTCGTAGGTAATGGAGCGGCGGATTATGGACATCAGATCGGTGAAAGACTCGGCCGAGAAGCGACCTACAACCAGATCGGGATAATAACCGTCCATAAGAGAATACCAGGGGTCGGCGGCGCGGCCCACGTCGGCTGGCTGGTGGTTCTCCGGAAAAACGTGTGTAGGTGTAGATACGTCCGGATGCGGTCCGACCAACAGTACCCAGACCAGGTTCGGGTTGTCGTCGTAGAAATTCTCTATGTAGTTCTTGATATCCACTGACGCATTGGCCGTGCCGCAGTCCCCGGCGGGCGAGTTGCACGTTACATCTTTCAGCCACCAACCACCTAAGGCGTCGCACGAGTCCTGCTCGATGCTGTCGACGCAGGACGGAGCGTACGGGCTGCCATAGCAGCACCGTCCGGTATCCGGCGGCGGCAGGGTCCTCGGCGGTCCCGCGGCGTAGCCATCCCAATTCCGTGATCGCGAACTGGCCGGCGTGCCCCAGGTCTCGGAGACCTTTACCATCGTGGTCTTGATTCCTTTCTGTCGCTTCCAGTTAACGAACTGCTGTACCGAGTCGACGAAATCATCCTGAACTATGACGAGCATTTCCCCCTGTTCCCCCACCGTCGAGTCTTCGCTGCGACCAGACGTCCACCTGTCCCGGTAGTAATCGTAGTTGATGAAGCGATCCCGGTAGATTTGATCGAACGCGCGCACCGGCACATCGGCCTTGGTCTAACGATCCAGTATAGCGCGGTCATCGAACCCCTCCGCCGTTACCTCTACCGTCACCGCAGTATAGACACGTAGGGTTTGCGTGGCCGGGTTGTAGCGAAAAGCGTTCAGCGTAATCACCATGCCGCGATAGTCCCGCATGATGAACGGCGGGCTGATAGTTGCCACTTCCTCGGGCAGCCACTGATCGCTTTCGTAGACCGGTCCCAACTCATGCGCAACCGTCGTAGGATTCGTCCCAACCAGGATAGGGCCTTTGGACGGTGCGACCGGATAATTCTCGAACTCGATAAACTTCTCCGAAATGATCCGAATTGCCATCTTGGCATTGTCAGAGATGATTATCGGCCGGCATACAAAGGGCAGCGCCGGATCACCCCTCTTGGTAGTGATACCTTCTCTCGGTAGCGACAACTCCAGGTATGTTTTGCCGTCTATTTGAACTTCCCTTTCATTGTATGCCCCTAGGTCGATCCTGATCACGGTCCCGAAATCATTAGATTGCAGCACCGTGACCTCAGTGAGATCCTCACCGGTTCCCAAGTCGATTGATTTTGAGAAACTCGGTGTCGACAATGTGAACAGGATTAGCACCAATAAAGCAACTTGGAGCTTCATATCTAAATCCCTCTCTCAATGAAGTTGTTTGCCTCGTGCTAGTGGTGTGATGCATAAATAGTAGGCAGTATCTTGACTTCGGCGTTCCTCTGCCGTATTATTGCGGTGGAGGTGTTTTAGATGCGAGTAGCACAGGATATCATACTTAGCAAAAAAGAACGGACAACCCTTCACCGA
>JAUWIB010000088.1 GCA_030605565.1 bacterium | reverse complement strand
CTACTCGACTTCCATCGATCTTTACCGTATCCTTGCTCATGAGCGTATCCTTTCTCTCGGTTATCATCCGAGAGCTTAAAGTTTCACAACTAGAGGATACGCTCTTTCTTTTATCTCATCCACAACTTCCGACTATATCTCTGGTGGAGTTTTTCGGCGGCCATCTCGCACTACTTGTATTAGCGCAGGGCGATTAGCGTTTTTTCTTGCGGATACTCCCCGATCCTGAGATGCTTTTGGAGAAGTCCGGCGGGTTGCCATAGATTGCAATGTCGCCCGAGCCTGACAGGCTGCCATCGAAAGACTCTTCGGCATGTACCCTGATCTCGCCGGACCCGGACAGGTTCACATAAGCCTCCCTGGCAATCAGGTTGCGGGTGTCAATGTCTCCGGAACCCGAGAGACGCACCTCCAGTTCGTTGGTAGTGCCTTCCGCTACCAGGCTCCCTGAGCCGGACAATCTGAATTCAAAGAACTCAGATTCCAAACGCTCGACCAACACATCACCGGAACCACGCAGGTATACCCGCTCCAACTCAGGTACGGTGATCTCGATCTTGCAGCCGTGACGTGAGCGGTAGTTCTCTCGGTTTCCGATCTTCAGCGTCTTACCGCGAGTTTTTGTCTCAATCAAGTCAATCAGGTTGTCGTCGAATGTAACTTTGACTGACAGTTCTTTACCAACGGTGACATAAATGTCCGCCGCGCCGTTGGATTCTATCCGCTGGAAAGATCCCACGTCGCGTTCTTCCGTAATAAGGTCGCCGGAGCCTTTGATACCGCGGAAGCTGAGGCCAAACCAATCAGCCGATGCGGATGTAGTCGCTAACAAGACCAGCAACGCGGCTGTCGGTACCGAGTTCTTCAAGATTCTGTGCATGCTTTTCTCCTGACCCTGGATTCAATCGTCTACTCACACTGGATACGTGGCCAGACGCGGCGGGTTGCAGAAGATTTGTTTATTGACGCTTTGCGCGACCGAGTGTTTTCTTCCTCGGCAGATGTGGACATCTGCCGGGCACATGAATGATGGGAATCAGCTAGCCGGTCTACCGCAGCAGCACCATCTTGCGAGAGGCTCTCTGATCGCCGGCGTCAAGGCGATAGAAGTACACACCGCTGGCTAACGGTTGCTTGTTATCGTCGCAGCCGTCCCAGGTGACAGCATGTTCGCGGGCGGAAAGGAAACCATCGACCAGCGTTGCCACCTTTCGTCCGGTGACATTGTACACTTCAAGGTTAGTATGCCCCCCTGCGGCCAGAGTAAAGCGAATGCTGGTTTCGGGGTTGAAGGGGTTGGGGTAATTCTGTTTGAGGTTGAAGCCGTTTGGCAGGGATGATGGCTGGTCCGGGTCGACATCCAGCGCCAGGCTCCAGCCGGCCAGAGTAGACAGCAACCACCAAAACGCCTTGCCCTTCTGATAGCAGTTGAAATCGTGGGAGTGCGAACAACCGATTACTTCACAAAGAGGACAATCATGTGAACCACCTGGTGTGCACCAGTTGTAGCACCACCCGCAAGCATCGCTTTCATCGGGGTAGTAAGTGCCGTCAGGGTCCCAGCTTTCGATATCGGCGAAATCGAACAAGACCTTGTCGTTGGCGGCGCAGAAGGCTCTAAGCTGGTTGTTGCGCAAGTAAAGATTACCGCTGGGACCGGTGCCGTCGAGGTGCCCCGTTTGGTAGATGAAAGTCACGTTTGGATACTCAGTTTCCAGCAGGCTCATGGAATCACATAATTTGTTGAGAGTTGTTTCTGTGTGCCAACTCATTCCCCCACAAAATGACCACATAACAATATTGCGATCACACCCGGGCTGGTTAAGACGATCTCTAGTTTGGTTCATCCAGTGGAAATCGTTTTCTCCCCCAAGATCGCTATCATTAAGTTCATCGTAATTAAAAACGTCAGGCAGGGTTCCACTGCCGTTGTTGAAATCGTACAACGAGTTCTCGATTCGCAGAATATTCATGCCCGCTATGATCTGATTCCCGTGAGAGGTATGCCCATAGAACATCCTGAGGTCATCTTTGGCCTGCTCTATATAGGAAGCCGGTATCGATTCAAACTCCGACACCACCGTGTGGTCAGCTACAATCGCAGCGGCCTGAGCGGCCGGCGCCATCACAAGGATACCGATGCACAGGAGAACGGTTAGACAGACGACGAACTGAGTTTTCATAATCACCTCATTTGGGCGTAGTGCGCAAGAACCTGTTTGTACGGTAGTACTATAGATCGGATCAGCCCTTAGTCAACTTTAATTTTATCCGATCTGAAGAAGAAATTTCAGCGCCGTCAGCCGGGCGTAGATGGGCTGCCGGCCAGACGGTGGTCATTGGTTGTCCAATCGTCGCGCAGTTGAGGAGTCCCGACTGTGCAATCCTCAATCATCTCAACCATCGCAATAATGTTGTCGCTCTTATCTCTGATCGGCGACGAAACAACCTTGAACGCATGCAGGCGACCCTCGATTTCTCGCTGGACCAACAAGTCGTGAGTCCCGCCGTCTTCGAGGGTTTGGCGAGCCGGGCAGTGAGCGCATTCTTCCCCAGGTGCGGAACTGTTGAAAACCTCAAAACAAGCCTGTCCTGAGGCAAGAGCAACCCCAGGATACCACTCTTTCAACTGTCGGTTCATGTAGAGCAGCTTCAACCGAGGGCTGATCACCGCGATTCCGCGAGAAGTGTTATCGGCAAAGCTCGGAAAACTGCAAAGGCTGGTATCCGGCTCGCTGTGGACCTGTTCCCGCTCCGATATGTCGCGGGCGTAGGCACAGTTGTACTTGTGACCCTCGAATTCGACCAGATTGAGGGCAATCTCCACCGGAAAGGTCTTGCCGTCTTTGGTCCGGTGGGTCGACTTGATCGTAAACGATCTGAACTGCTCGAGATCCTTCCAGTGTTTCGACCAGGCTTCCTTAGGGAAGTCAGGGTCGATATCATGGACGGTCATAGTCAACAACTCTTTCTTCGTGTAGCCGAGTGAACGGCAGGCCGCTTCGTTTACGTATACAATTCGGGCATCGGGACCTATCCAGTAGGCAGCGTCGGCTGCCTTCTCGACCGCGAACTGGGTGAGTCTCAGGTCAAGTTCGGTTTTCTTACGCTCGAACACGTCGTTTTCAAGTCTATCCATGGCTGTCTGAAGCTGAACCGTGACTTTGCGAATACGAGCCGAGTGACGCAGGGAAATGATGGCTCCCAAAGCCAGCAGCAGCGACATAAGCGCGCCGGCAATAAACACCGTAACCGCCATATCGGTGGTCTGGCTGCGCAGGAATGACTCCGACGGCAAGTAGCGCACACTCCAGAGTCTATCGGCCAGATTCAAGACGGCTGAGTGAGTGATTAGATCACCGGCGCCAGCCTCTTCGTCGGATTCGAACTTCGAAGCAACGACTCCATCACTGGCGCCGGTTCGATAAAAGAGTTGTCTCTCGGCCGGCGCCATCATGTCGTAGACGAAGATATCGAATTGCTCTTTATCCTGAGACGATAGCGTCTGACTTACAATGTCTTCAACTCGGTAGGTGGCTGCAACGTATCCTCGGAGCTGGTTCCGACGTTCCTTCACCGTACCGGGAGAGCTGTCCGACTGGTATACCGGCATCAGCACAAACATGACCGCACCGATATCAGGACCTTGACCCAACGTCATCATTTGAGTCGCTGCAACGGCATCCTGATCACACGACCAAACCAGAGCCTCCTGAAGTCCGGGGTGAGACGCCAGGTCGATTCCCAGCAGGTCTGCGTTTTCGTCTATCGGCTCGACCACATAGACGGGAAACCTGGTGGCATCGTCGCCGGCTTTTTCGTCACCCTTCGGGTCCGGCCACACTTGTATTTCAAAACCGACCATGCCCTCCCTTCGCGCCGTCCGTTCGTAGGTCGACTCCTGAGCGAGCGTTACTTTGGGGATCCACTGCAGAGACTGAATCTCCGCGTGTTGAGCCAGGAGGGGCTCCACGAAAGAACCAAACTCGTCACGGTAGACGGAATCTGACGACCGATAGAAAGCCTGAAGCGTTGCCAGGGGCGAAATACTGCTATGAATTGTCCGCTCAAGCAGACTGTGGTGCTTGAGGGCCACCAACCGGAAATTATCACTCAGGCGGTTGGTTTCGAGGCGGTTTACCGTAGAAAAAAGAGCATATGAGATCATTCCCCCGACAGCCAGGACGACCAACGCCGTCAAGTATGGGTGACGGATCAGTTTCCCCATCACGCCACCGGATGGTTCCTCGTGGAAATCACCGATTTCTGTCACAGCCGGACACCTCGTCTCCCAAGCGAATCACGTTTGGGCAATTGGACATTGTCGATTTGGAAACCGAACTATAGTAGTATTGTCGACATTCCCGGCAGTGGGCTTCACCCGGATGGCGCTGTTCGGTCGATACCCGATTCTGCCGGTCGCTCATCGCTACAGCCGAATCGAACACAAAAGAAAGGGCCGGGCAAAGCCGGCCCCAGGTCAGAACATTTTG
Organism: bacterium; assembly: GCA_030605565.1. GTDB lineage: Bacteria > Zixibacteria > MSB-5A5 > GN15 > FEB-12 > JAJRTA01. The sequence goes on along the minus strand of JAUWIB010000088.1, from coordinate 1,680 downwards.
AATCCACTGACCATGCCTGCGGTGGGTTAACCACCATGGAACTACCTGAAACATCATCAAAATGCATGCCCATTGCCAACTACCCGACGGGCAACGACTTACATGTCGCCGACCAATGAAACCACTGGCGACTGTCCCATAGCTATAGAACCGACCCGCCACTGGAAGTTTTAGATTGATAATGACCAGCGGCTCTGATAGCTTGGCGTAACCTATGAGAGAAAGGGAATCCCATGTCTGACTTTGCTTATATTCACGCTCGCCAAATCCTCGACAGCCGGGGAACACCGACGATTGAAGCCGATGTCTGTCTGACTGACGGTACTCTGGGTCGGGCGGCGGTGCCGTCGGGCGCCTCCACTGGCGCCCATGAAGCAGTCGAGCTGCGCGATGGTGACAAGAACATCTTCTTCGGCAAAGGTGTCACCAAAGCTGTGGCCAATGTTAACGACAAGATCGGTCCGGCCCTGATTAGCGCCGGGGTCGATCCGTTTGACCAGGTTACGCTCGACAATTTCATGATCGACCTGGACGGCACCGAGAACAAGTCCAAACTGGGCGCCAACGCCATGTTGGGTGTCTCGCTGGCTACGGCTAAGGCGGCAGCCGAGTCACGCGGGCGGTTCTTGTATGAGTATATCGGTGGCTGCAATTGCAAGCTGATGCCGGTGCCGATGATGAATATCCTCAACGGCGGCAAACATGCAGACAACAATGTCGATTTGCAGGAGTTCATGATTATGCCGGTGGGCGCCCGGAACATTCGTCACGCCTTGCAGATGGGGGCCGAGGTTTTCGGGCACCTCAAAAAAGCACTCAAGGCCAAAGGGTACAACACCTCGGTCGGTGACGAGGGCGGGTTCGCGCCGGATCTGAAATCGAACGAAGAAGCGCTTAAAATCATTATGGAAGCTATAGACTCGTCCGGCTACAAAGCGGGTGAGGATATCATGTTGGCTTTGGATCCGGCCTCAACCGAGTTCTACGACGCTGATAAAAAGACTTACAACCTGGATGCCGAGGGCAGGAAGCTGTCATCCGATGAGATGATTGACTTCTACGCCGACCTGGTCGAGAAGTATCCGATCATCTCCATTGAGGACGGCCTGGCCGAGGACGACTGGGACGGCTGGCAGAAGTTCACCGCCAAGATGGGGGGCATCATCCAGATCGTCGGCGATGACCTCTTTGTCACCAATCCGAAGCGCCTGGCCCGCGGCATCGAAGAGAAAAGTGCCAACTCGATACTCATTAAGCTAAACCAGATCGGTACCCTCACTGAGACGATGGACGCTATCGAGATGGCTCAGAAAGCTGGTTTCACGGCGGTGGTGTCGCATCGCAGCGGCGAAACCGAAGACGCCACCATCGCCGATGTGGTAGTGGCCTCAGCGGCCGGTCAGATCAAGACCGGGTCCATGTGTCGCTCCGACCGAATCGCCAAGTACAACCAGTTGATTCGGATAGAGGAAACGATCGGCGAAAACGCCGTCTACCCCGGCATGTCGACGTTTTACAATCTGAAGACTTGACAGTCATGTAGGTCGAAACCCCTGGTCCGAAGGACCGCCCTGAGCGCAGTCGAAGTTACTATGGTATAGGGCAGACTATTGTTGATAATAAATGAGGTTGCCTGCGATGTTAAGAACTCAATAACGTGGTCGTCCTGTTTGGAGGGCG
>JAUWIB010000114.1 GCA_030605565.1 bacterium | reverse complement strand
CCGTCATGAGCTACATTGACCAACACAACAGCGATCCGAAACCGTTCATCTGGAGAAAAACCGCGGAAGAGATCATCGACAAGGTCGGCCGGGCGAGGCTCGCCCTGGATAATGCCCCAACAGGATGAATCACACCACTAGTCGTCGTAAACCAGCTCGGAGAGCTTCAATCCGGCTGGCCGTACGCCATTTACGACATAAACCTGATCGGTCTTTCCATGACCCCTCTCGTCGGCGACATAGATGACGACGGTGACCCTGAGATTCTGCTGAACCTCGCCAACGGCTACATCCATGGTTTCAACGTGGATGGTACTGTAGCCACCGGGTTTGCCATCGAGGAACAGAACGCCGGCGGCGGCATACTTGTTCTATCCGATCTTACCGGCCACGGCGATCTATATATAATGAAGGGAAGTCATACCGTCAAAGCCTGGCAGACCGGACATGAATACGTTCGGGAGAATATGCTGTGGCCGATGTTCCAGCACGACAATCATCGCACCGGCTCAGTCTTCGGCACCAAGCCGATAATCGAGGATATTGATACTCCTGTCGGGGTCAGCAAGGACGATACGATACTGGTTACGGCTACCGTCGACGAGGCGGATACGCAGTGGGGCGATTCGCTATACTATGTGTGGAGTGTGGTCAAGGGGTCTTTGAGCGGCTCAGGAGCGACCGTGACGTATATCGCGCCAGACTATGTTACTACCGACACTCTGGGCCTGCTCGTCTACGATTGCGGCGGGAACAGTGTCAAGGATATGCGCACTATGAACATTACTCTCGGTGGCGGAGGCCAAGGTAGCTGTCCGTTCTTGTATGTAAGAACTGCTGACGGTTTCCAGCAGGACAATACGATCCTAACACAGTCCGAAGGTAGTGTCGTCAAAGGTCAGACCGTGACCGACTACTACCTGACCGGTTACAGTCCGCTTGTGGAGAACGGCATCGTTACTCTCGACATTCGCGAAATAGAGGTGGAGCGTTCGTACATCGACCAGGTGACGTTGCTGCAGGTTGCCTTTCCGGTGGGATTGGATCTTTCGGTCAGTTCCAACGGTGAGATCGCATTGGTGTCCCCTGAGACTACCATTCCCTATGAGGCTCATGTCAGTGACTCTGACATAACGTCATTGATCCTCAGCGATGATGATCGGCGTTACACTGGGCGCGGTCCTCTGGATCTCGATATCGAGATAACCGAGGACTTTCTTGGTGATAGTATTGTGGTGGACATCTTCCTGATGGGCGGCATTAAATTACCTCACGGCGTACCGAAGCCCGATGGCTTGGCCGATAGCTTCACACCTATGCGGCTAGCTAGTCGAGGCGGTAATGGACCAGCCTCCGAATTGGTCTCGGCGCCTAGAGCCAACGGCGCTGTTGTATCGTTCAAACTAGGCAATCCCGGTAAAGGACCGCTGAGGCTGCGGCTGGACTGGGAGGATGACGCCGTGATCTCAAACCTGACGGTGTCACCGGTGATCCAGCACGACCTCAACGTGGTGGACATCTCTCCCGCCACGGCTCATCTTAACGGCCGTCACATTGAGCGTGACCAACTCTCCCGCGAGGATGGCCAGTTTGTCCAGATCATGCCGGGAGACATACTCCGGATGCAGTTTGACGGGATCACCGACCCGCCTCCGGGCGTCCGGTACGAGTACGTTTTCAGATATACTGGGTACTACACCAGCTTCAATGATCGGCATGACCGCGCCCTGCTTCCGGACTCTCCGCAGCTGTACCCGAACTACCCCAATCCCTTCAACCCGATCACGAATATCCCATTCGCATTGCCTGTCTCCGGCCATGTAACCATTGATGTATACAACGTTCTTGGCCAGAAGGTAAGGACGCTGCTGGACGGCCCGGTTTCGTCGGGATTCAAGGTCATCCAATGGGATGGATGTTCGTCATCCGGTAGCTCCGTTGCCAGCGGCGTCTACTATGTCAGGATGCAATCGGGAGAGGCGGTAACAACCCGCAACATGTCCCTTGTCAAGTAGACGGAAGGGAGGAAATACTATGTTTGAATCTACATCCACACTCAGATTGCATCGTCTGTGTGCCAGTGCTCTAGTCTTACTTGCATTGCTAGTGATCAGCGTCGACCGAGCCCGGGCCGAAGCCGCGGTCACCCTGGATCACGTTGACGGTCTCTATGCCGAGGGCCAGATCAAGACCGGTGAGCCGATCAAGTTCTACTTACGAGTCACCGGTGATCAGGACAACCACCATGGCGTGGCAAACGGGTTCAGAATCTACTCGGATTATGCGGGCTGGAACACCACTTTTGCTGACACAACTGGTACACTTGGTAAGGCGCAGTTTGATCTTATTTTCATGATCTTTCATCACGTCGTTACAGGTTTTGATGCGGACACCGTGGGTTTTATGGGGAGTCATATGGATAGCGGCGGAATGCCCCCTGGTTTCGATGATACAGCATACACCATCGAGATTGGCCCGATTGATCCCATGTACGCAGGTTACGGCATATGCCTTGACTCCTGTTTCGTTCCGCCTTCTGTTACATGGAAATGGGCTGGCGTGGATACCGTCCCAGCTTGGGACGGTCCGCATTGCTACACAATCGTAAACCCTGATTATGATCTGGAAGTAACCAGTATCGTGGTGAGCGATACATTTCCCAACCCCGACCAAACCCCCACTGTTACAATTACTGTCCGGAACAACGGCTCTGATACGGTACCGGCGAATGCCACCGACCTGAAGGTGTGGCTGGACGAACCTGGGCTATGCGACTGGGGGACGATTCAGAATCCGGATCATACGTTCAACAACCCAAATCCGATTCCGTCCGGCCAACAGTGGCAAAAGCAGTTTCAACTCAGTCTCCTGCCAGGGGAACGATTCAACATCAGTGCCGAGGTCAATTATGACCAGACCCTCCCGGAAACGTACTACGGTAACAACTGTGACGGTCCCACGGTGGTCTGGGTCGATTGGGAAGTGTCCGGGCAAGTCACCTATCTCGATTGGGAGGAGAACTTTGCCGAACTATACATGCGCTTTGTGGATGTCGCCGTGTACTCCGATGGTAGCACCACCACCGACACGACGGTTATGACCGATGAATTCGGTGAATATCGAGCTTTTGTGACCAACGAAGTGAACAGTGTGCAGGTCTCCACTATCCTCGGTGACGGCTATTATGTTGAGATTGACATTAAATCGGACTATGGCCTCGTCCTTGACTCAAGTGAGGTCCGGATATCCGGCGGTGGATTCGAAGGTCTCGATGTTAGCGGCCATGATGACTTTCCGAACAAGAAGAGAGACTCACTCTTTACCACTGGCTGCAATGCTGTGCGGGCTTTTCATCAGCACCGTGAATTCATGCAAGAGGAAGTAAGTCCTGGCTGGGAATTTGCCGCAACGCAGTTCATCCACATCGATACCGTGTATGATTCCTGTTTCGTGAACCCTTTCACGCTGGATGTCACGCTCAAAAGTTACTTCGGCGACCCCCATCCCGGTACAGTCGATGATAGGTATATGCAGCACGAGTTGGCTCACGTCGTCTATTTTCAAACGCAGCCTACAATTTTCCGGCCCGGAGGTACGCACGTTGCGTGTATACCACTTCCTGACGGTTTAGCAATGTCGGAAGCTTGGGCTGATTTCGTTGCCTGCCTGATCCCGGACCAGGACACGCTGGCCTTTTACAAGACGAGTGACTGCGTCCAACCAGGTAATCCGAAGTCGATTGAGAGTGTTGATTTCCATTTGTGGGATTTCAATGAGGATTACTATGGCAATCAGATTCAGGGCGCAGTCGCCGGTCTCCTATTCGATTTGATCGATCATTACACGCCGACGTATTTGGATGATGATATGTTCTCCTACTCCTTTTCATCCTTGTTCAACACCTACTCCAACATACCTCTCGAATCTGGCGACACTCTGACAGCGATATCCTACACTAGACAACTGTTAGATGAAGGTGCGATCCCAGCCTGGGATCGCGATCTGTTCTGCATTCTGCTGAGGAGTTTTCGGTTCTGGATGTTTGGCCCAGCTTACCTGCAGGACTACTGCGACCCAACTGACGTGGAGCTTGAGGAGGTAGAGCAGGACTTGATTCCCAAGTTCTTTGCAGTTCGGCAGAATTACCCTAATCCGTTTAATGGCTCCACCAATCTGCTTCTCGATCTTCCAAGGAAAAGCAATATAGGAATTGAGGTTTTCAATATTCTTGGTCAGTCAGTATTCAATCAGGTTTTCCACGACCTGTCACCGGGGAGACACACTTTCGTTTTGGACTTACCAGTTGCATCCTCCGGTGTATACTTTGCCAGGGTAAGCTCCGACCTTGAGAACAAAACCGTCAAAATGTTGTATATTAAGTGAGGAGATAATAATGAAGAGAACTCTATTCGTGACATGGCTGACGGTCGCACTTTGTGCGGCTGTTGTGAGACTGGCTGGCGCATACGAAAACGAGATATAGTCGGAAGTTGTGGATGAGATAAAAGAAAGAGCGTATCCTCTAGTTGTGAAACTTTAAGCTCTCGGATGATAACCGAGAGAAAGGATACGCTCATGAGCAAGGATACGGTAGAGATCGAAGGAAGTCGAGTAGAAAAGGAATCACGGTCAGCGCTTGATGACCTTTTGCAGGAAGGCGCCCGGCGGATGCTTCAGGCTGCTATCGATGGTGAAGTGGCGGCGTATGTCGAGCAGCACCAGCATTTTCGTGACGATGCAGGTCATCGCTTGGTGGTGCGCAACGGTTCGTTGCCTCAACGAGAGATTCTCAGCGGTGTGGGTCGGTTGCGGATCAAGCAGCCTCGTGTGAATGATCGCCGTGATCATGAGCGGTTTACCAGTCGGATACTTCCGCCGTTCATGCGTCGGACACCGAGTATTGATTCGTTGATTCCGGCGTTGTATCTCAAGGGGATATCTACGGGTGATTTCAGCGAAGCGTTGGTGGCAATCCTGGGCGAGAACGCGGCCGGTTTGTCGGCGACGAACATAGTTCGTCTCAAGGCGGGTTGGGAAGATGAGTATCGGCAGTGGTCAAAGCGCGATCTTTCGGGCAAGCAGTATGTTTACCTTTGGGCTGATGGGATTTACTTCAACGTTCGTCTGGAGCCTGATCGTCCGTGCATGCTGGTGCTCATGGGGACGTTATCCGACGGGACCAAGGAGCTGGTGACAGTTTATGATGGTCACCGCGAGAGCAAGGAGTCTTGGCGCGAGGTTCTTGGTGATCTTAAGGCGCGTGGGTTGAAGTCGAGTCCGAAGCTGGCGGTGGGAGACGGTGCCTTGGGTTTCTGGACGGCGCTGGAGGAAGTTTATCCTGCGACGCGGCATCAGCGCTGCTGGGTTCACAAGACGGCCAACGTGTTGGACAAACTGCCCAAGCGGGTACAGCCGCACGCTAAGCGGATGCTTCACGAGATGTACCTGGCGCCGACGAAAGCGGATGCCGAACGCGCCTGTGAAGCGTTCCTGGCGCACTACGGGGCCAAGTATCCCAAAGCGTGCGACTGCTTGAGAAAGGACCGGGAGGTGCTTTTTACATTTTACGACTTCCCAGCCGAACACTGGGCGCACATTCGCACCACCAACCCGATTGAATCGACCTTCGCGACCGTGCGTCATCGGACCCGCCAGACGAAGGGCTGTGGTTCACGGTTGGCGACCTTGACGATGGTCTTCAAACTGGCCCGCCAGGCGGAGAAACGCTGGCGCAAGCTCAACGCATACAAACTCATTGGGAAGGTTATTAAAGGCATGAAATTCGTCGACGGAGAACTGAAAGAAGCAGCCTAAACTGAGACTAAGAGGAAACGCTCAAAAAACCAATCCACAACTCTTGACAATACCTCACCCGCTGGAGTTGTACATTGCTATCCTCTGATCACCGGCGTAAACATACTTGGCTCTGGGAACAGCCCACTGCTGACCACACTCCGCCAACACCTTGCCGTCCTTGCCGCGCACATAAACCGTTACGGTTGTGTCGCGATACGGGCACGGTATCGGCGGAGGTTCGATGTCCCTCGTGCCAAAATCTCCCCCTCCCCGGGGGGTACCACCGCCACAGATGTCGGTGTAGTTGTTGATGAATATCTTGTACACCCGCTGACCGGAGTTGCTGTAGCCATACAGGATGGAATCCCCGGCGTCAAACCCGTGCCGTGGAAAAGTGATCATGTTCAGTTGACCGTAGATATCGTAGTAGAACGAGGCTTTCTTGACGCTGTCGGAAGCTATGTTGCCGCTGGGATCGTAAGTGTAACTGTTAGTGGCATAACCGGTTAGGCTCACCAACTGATTGCCGCCGGAGGTATAAGTGTAGTCGATATCCAGAGAACTCCAGGGCGGCACCCATGATAATCTGTTGCCGTTAAGGTCGTATGCGAATGCCTCATTGTCGGACCAGGTTTCACCTGACACCGTGTCGACATCGACCAGCCGGTCCAGATCGTCGTAGCTGTATTGGTACGAGGTAACGGTATCCTGGATTAAGAGACTTTGCTCCATGACGTTTCCATTGTAGGAATCTCCCTGATAGTAGTCAAGTTTTTCGCTGAAGCGACTGTCTGAAGCGCTGTCGGGAGGAGACTCGACATCATTGATACTCTTCAACCAGCCGCGTGCATTGTAAACATAGTCGACGATTTGCAGATTGTTACCGAGAGTCATCATTTGAGATATAGTCGGAAGTTGTGGATGAGATAAAAGAAAAAGCGTATCCTCTAGTTGTGAAACTTTAAGCTCTCGGATGATAACCGAGAGAAAGGATACGCTCATGAGCAAGGATACGGTAGAGATCGAAGGAAGTCGAGTAG
>JAUWIB010000058.1 GCA_030605565.1 bacterium | reverse complement strand
GAGACCACCCGTCAACCACATAAAACTCAGATTGTAATGCGTCGCTCGCTCGAGCTTGCGGCTGCTGCGAATACCGTAGGAATAACCATAAACCAACAACTTCAGCATCGCCCTCGGATCGTACGATGAATTGCCCACCTTGCAACTGTCCAACTCGATACCCAACTCACCGAAATCAAGCGCCTCCACAAAAGCGTCATACGCCCGAACAGGCGCATCGGCTGACACATAATCCTCGATGCTCGCCGGCAAAAGAGACTGCTCATGACGTTTGCCAAATCGATATGCCATTTCAATATCCTCACTACCTATCTTGATTGAACCACAACATATCGACTATGTAATCCATACTCAACTAAAAAACCTATTGCGACACAGCCTGGGAGTCGAAGCGTGCTCCTGACGCGCGCGAAGCGCGAAAAGCAGGCTTGCCTGTCAGGTTCCAAGGAACCTGACCTACAAGACTGATCTGCCACGGATGTCGGAATCCGCCCTTCGACTGCGCTCAGGACGACTCTTCGGACCAGGGGTTTCGACCTGCCAGACTCATTAGACTTTGAGTAGTATTGTGCGCGGCAGACCTCCCGGTCTGCCCGTTTGAAGGACGTATCCAAGGTAACCAAGGGGCAGACGAGGACGTCTGCCGCCCACAGTGCGGGAACGATACATAATCAACAATAGGGTCATGCTCTGTACCAACTCCGAATACAATCACCTATAATGTTCTTGCACAATTCACCGATAAACTGATAAGAGTGTCTATAAGTAAATCGTGAATGCGGTGGACATGTTCTTCACCGGCTTCAGTGCCTTTTGGTGTTCACTGAAAAGAGGGTGCAAAGCCAAATGAGATACCAAAAGAGGAGAAATATCAAGATTCTAAGAGGGCCATGTAGGTTGTTCCGATCTACTATTCTGTTTTGTGCAGCTTTAGCACTTACTTTTTCATCTGTCAGCAGCACATCAAATGCAAACGAGGATCATAAGACCGCCGGAATAGATACCGCGGCCGAATATCGAACTGTCAAAGTTGGTGTGCTGGCCAAACGCGGCGTGGAAAGATGTCAGGAAATATGGGGACCGACAGCCGATTACCTAACGGAACGAATCCCCGGATATTCTTTCACTATTGTGCCGCTCACTTTTGATGAAGTCTACCCAAGTGTCGAACGCGGAGAGGTTGATTTTGTCCTGACCAATTCCTCTATCTACGTCGCACTGGAGAATTATTATGGGTCCAGTCGGATAGCAACCTTAAAATATCTCTATGCAGGTGAAGAGTTTACAGTCTCTGGCGGAGTGATTTTCTCCCGGGCCAATCGCAATGACATCAAATACTTTGATGATCTCCGGGGCAAAAGCTTCATGGCCGTTGAAGAAGAGTCATTCGGCGGATGGCAGACGAGTTGGAGGGAACTGAAAGAACACGGGATTGACCCCTACCGAGATTTTGCCAGTCTAAGTTTTGGCGGCACACATGACGCGGTTGTGTACGCCGTACGTGATGGCAGGGTGGATGCCGGTTCCGTCCGAACCAACACACTTGAGCAAATGTCGTTAGAAGGGAAGATTCGGTTGGAGGACTTTCAAGTAATTGCTTACGATCATATCCATAAGCACACTCGCGACTATCCTTTCTTTCACTCTACGGAAACATATCCGGAGTGGCCGTTTGCCAAGGTTAAACATACTTCCGACATACTAGCAGAGAGAGTCTCTGTCGCTTTACTTGAGATGTCTTCCGATGATCCCGCCGCCATAGCAGCAAGGTGTGTTGGCTGGACAATCCCTCTCAATTATCAACCTGTTCATGATTGCCTCAAAGAGCTCCGAATCGGTCCTTACAAGGATTACGGCAAAATAACAGCAGAAGATGTGGTTAGGAAGTACTGGCTGTGGATCGCAGGGGTAATCGTTGTAGTGTCCATAGTTATTATGATCTTAGCTTATGTCTTTAGACTTGCTCTGAGACTTAGCGAGGCCTTGACCATAACTCAGGATGAGATTGTCAAGCGCAAACAGGCGGAGGAGGCGACAAGAGAAGCCAATGAGCATTTCCAACTTGCGTTTGAGACCGCGAATTTAGCGATTTGTCTGATGGATATCGATGCCCGTTTTACATCGGTCAATAAACAGATGTGCAGAATGTACGGTTATACCAAAGAAGAGCTTGAAAGTATGACCGTCAAAGACATCACTCATCCAGAGGACTTGGATGTTATCCCCCGGTTCATCCAGAGTGCGTTATCAGACAAGATTGACCATCAAAGGTTCATAAAGCGATATATACACAAGGACGGACATGTTATCTGGGGAGAGGTTTCCAGTACGATTGTACGAGATGGGCATGGCAATCCCCTACACTTTATCTCTTATATTCTCGACATCACCGAGCGTAAGCAGGCGGAGAAAGCACTGCAGGATTCGGAGCAAAGACTCAAATACTTGATGTCAAGTGTTCCCGTCGGTATTTCCGTCAGTACTCCTGAAGGTCAGGTCTTGGAAGCCAATGACCTTGCAGTTGATATGCTTGGCTATGATTCGAAGGAGAGTTTCTTGAGTGTGTCTGCCACTGCTCACTACTACGACCCGCAAGACAGAGAGCGGTTCGTTGAACTGTTCAAAGGAGGCTCGGTTCATAATCTCGAGGTGCGGCTCAAGCGTAGAAACGGCAGTCTGCTCTGGTGTTCTGTCAGTTCGGTAAAACAAGAATCTCGAGACGGTATGATCAAGTTCTTCAATGCATTCAAGGACATCACCGAACGCAAGCAGGCTGAGGAGGCGCTGAAAGAAAGCGAGCATCGATACCATCTCTTATTCGAAGATTCGCCGATCTCATTGTGGGAGGAAGATTTCTCAGAAGTCAAAGCTTATATGGATATGCTCAAAACAAAAGGTGTCTCAGATTTTCGTGAGTATTTCGAGGAGAATCCTGATGAATTGACAACCTGCGCACAAAAAATCCAGATTTTGGATGTCAACAAATCCACGCTGGAATTACACGAAGCCGAGAGCAAGGAAGAATTATTAGGCAGTATAGATAGAACATTTACTGAAGCCTCATTTGAAGTTTTTAAAGAAGAATTGATCACGCTTGCCGAAGGCGGGACGCGATTTGAATCCGAAGCAGAGGTAAAAACCCTGTCCGGTCAACATATTGATGTTGACATAAGATTCTCTGTGACGCGAACAGAAACAAACGGTATCAATCACGTACGAGCCCTGTTGGCTATTAGTGACATCACCGAGCGCAAGCAAGCTGAAGAGACGAGGGCGGCACTGCAGTCCCAATTGGTGCAGTCGGAGAAGCTGGCCTCCATTGGACAGTTGGCAGCCGGGATCGCCCACGAAATCAACAACCCCATCGGCTTTATATCTTCAAACCTTGACACCATGAAAAAGTACCTGACAAAGATCAGGCACTTCCTGGAAAGCAACGGTGGCCACGACTCAGATGAACAAAGGGAAATCACGGAAATAGTGACAGATTTCGGCGATGCTGTGGCTGAGTCCATCGAAGGCGCCGACAGAGTGAAAAAAATCGTGGCGGATCTGAAGGGGTTCGTGCGAGTCGATACCGGGGAAATGGAACTGGCAGACATTAACGCCGGGCTTGAAAGCACGCTGAGTATTGTGTGGAATCAGTTGAAATACACTTGTACGATTGAAAAAGACCTCGGCCGATTACCGGGGGTCTATTGCCATCCCAACAGGATGAATCAAGTATTCATGAACCTGCTGCTAAATGCCGGACAGGCTATTGGGGATGGCTCAGGAACCATCCGGATCAGAAGCTGGGCAGATGACGAGCAGGTCTATGTAGCGATCAAAGATGACGGCTGCGGCATCTCTGAGGAGCATATAGACAAGATATTCGATCCATTCTTCACCACCAAAGATGTCGGCAAGGGCACCGGGTTGGGTCTCAGCCTGAGTCATGATATCATTAAGGACCACGGCGGGAGAATCGATGTGAACAGCGTGGTCGGGCAGGGAACAGAGTTTATAGTCTCGCTGCCAATAGAGCCGAGCCTGACGGCTGTTGAGCCTGCTGAGGCAGATGTGGTGGAAGGGTAATCATGAGTGCAACAATGGAATCAAACACGAGATGCGATCTGCGCCTGTTGAGAGCTTTGCTGGACGGAACCAGCGATGCTATTTATATCATTGATCCCGAGACTGGGAAGTTTCTGGATGCAAACAAGTGCGCTTGGCAATGCCTTGGTTGTTCTCAAACAGAGCTACTGAATATGGGTGTAGTTGACATAGTGCCGGATTTCACCTTTCCGGAGCCTCTTGTCAAATACGTGCAGGAATTGAAAAACCACAACCCAATCACTCTTGAAAGTGTGCACGAACGCAAAGATGGGACGACCTTCCCAGTGGAGGTCAGACTAAGTCTCACTGAACTCGACCACGAAGAATATATAATAGCCATCGCCAGGGACATCACAAAACGTCTGCGCGCCGAACAACAATTTCAACAGACGGTTTTCCAGTATATGGCGATGTTAGATACGGTGCCTGCAATGGTCTATTTGAAAGATATCGATCATCGATATGTAGCGGTCAATAAGGCGTTCTGCGACTCCATCGGGAAGACCTCCAGTGAGATTATCGGCAAGACAGCCTATGATATTTTGCCCGGGGACGCTGCTGAAGAGTATCACAAAGCCGACGAGGCTGTGATGGATAGAGATAGTCGAGTGGATGACCACGAAAAGCAGATACGGAACGATAATGGTGACATTATGTGGGTCTCCACCACAAAGGTACCCTTGCATGACAGTCAGGGTTTGGTGAATGGGGTGGTGGGTCTCGTTCAGGATGTTAGCGATATCCACCGAAGTCGGGACCAACTCGTTCAATCGGACAAACTTGCGGCCATTGGCACGCTGGCGGCCGGAGTAGCTCACGAAATCAACAATCCCATCGGTTTCATCAACTCCAATCTCAACACCATGCAAAAGTACCTGCGACGGATAATCAAACACATTGAAAGCCTGCTCTGTAATGACACCCTGAACGAGGAAATGAAGGACATAACAAGCGATTTTGGCGAGGCTATCGAGGAGTCGATCGAGGGCGCCGGGCGTATCCGGGATATCGTGGCGGATCTTAAGAGTTTCTCGCGAGTGGATAAGGCTGGAAAGGGGAATGCCAATCTCAATGACGGCATTCAAAGCACACTGAATATTGTGTGGAACGAACTGAAGTACAAGTGCAAAGTCGAGAAGGAATTCGGCGATATTCCGGACATTTACTGCATGGCGAATCAGTTGAATCAGGTATTCATGAATTTGCTTATGAATGCCGGCCATGCCATTACACATGACCAGGGACTGATTAGGATCAAGACATGGGCCGATGATAGTAATATGTATGTGTCAATTGCAGATAACGGGACGGGAATCCCACTTGAGAACATGGGCAAACTTTTTGAGCCCTTTTTCACGACCAAGGATGTCGGCAAAGGGACCGGCTTGGGTCTTAGCCTGGCCTTTGACATCATCAAGAAGCATGGTGGACAGATCGATGTGAAGAGCGAAATCGGCCAGGGCGCCGAGTTTACGATTTCGCTCCCACTCAAGGGTATAAAAGATGAGTGACGATCGTCAGACCTTACTCATTGTCGACGACGAAAGCAATGTACTGAGATCCCTCAAGCGACTTCTGTTTGAGACAGACTATCGCGTCCTGACTGCCGAGTCAGGCGATGAGGGACTGAAGATGTTCGAGAACGAGTCTTCAATACAGCTTGTTGTCTCCGACTACCGAATGCCGGAAATGAACGGGGTCGAATTCTTGAAACGTGTCAAAGAGCTTCACCCCGACACTATCAGGATTATTCTCAGCGGCTATGCTGATGTAATAGCCATCGTAGAGGCTATCAACGACGGCCAGGTTTACAAGTTCATATCCAAACCCTGGAATGACCAGGATCTTCTGACGACAGTCATGCGAGCATTCGAGCAATACAGCCTGGTGCAGGAGAACCGGCACCTCAATGAGGAACTGCTTAAGCGAAACAAAGAGCTGGAGGATGTCGCGCAAGAGTTGGAGCGCAAGGTCCAGGAGCGCACCAAAGATCTGGGGATGAAGAACCGCGCCCTCGCTATTGCCCACCGCATTTTGGATCTCTTGCCGGCGGGTGTGGTGGGGATTGATCCTGAGACCTCAGTAGTCTACTCCAATGAGAAGGCTCATAAGTATTTGGGGGCAGGGAAACTGAGCCTGCAGGGACCTGCCGATCGCGCCTTCGAGCCCGATGTGTTAGCCAACATTGTAACCACAGTATCGTCGCAGCAGGTCTACCGGGACACGATCCAGGGGACTTGTAAGCTCGGACTGATCGCCAGGCCACTACCGGATGGGGGTGGTGTGATCTGTCTATTGGTGAACGAAACCGGCTTGGGACTCACAACCGAACTCTCAGCGGTTGAAGTCGAGGAAAGCAGAGCGAAAGATGTCTGAAGATACCGGACATGTGATCATGCTGGTTGATGATGACGAGCAGGTGCTGAGCGCACTGCGGAGGGACTTACATAAGCTCGACGCCGAGTTAATGACCTTTACAGATGTTTACGAGGCGCTGAAGGTGTTAAGGGAACGGCAAATAAGCTTGGTGATTTCCGATGAAAAGATGCCCGGGCTGAGTGGCTGGCAGTTTCTCTCATTAGCCCGACAGATTGCGCCCGCAACCGTCCGGGTAATGCTGACTGCGTACACAGACCTCGAAGCATTTGATATGGCTATTTACCGCGCCCGGATTGCGAAGCTTTTCATAAAACCGTGGGATTCCGAGGTTTTGTCAGAGTCGGTTCGCCACCTTCTGACGACTTACGTTAAGCCGGATGGCGACGCAGGTCAAAATGAGAATTATACAACGACTGATGAGGCCAGAAGGAGCAAAGCTGTAGAAATCGGGGACGGTGTTAAGACCGACGGTACAGGACACCACCTGGTCCGGGAAGTCGTGGAGTGAACATGAGTGAGAATAAACCGACGATTCTATTGGTAGATGACGAAGACGGGATCATCGCATCCCTAAGAAGAGCCTTATCGGACTTTAACGCTACAATACTCTCGGCTAACAGCGGCCCGGAGGCGCTGACGCTATTGTCTGAGCATGAGGTGGCTCTGATCATATCCGACCAGCGTATGCCGAAGATGACCGGCGTGGAATTCCTTCATCGATCGCGCGAATCACAGCCTGACGCGGTGCGCATTCTACTAACCGGTTACGCCGACATTGACGCCGTCGTGGCTGCTATCAACGATGGGGCAATTGCCTACTACCTCAACAAGCCCTGGGACAACAACCTGCTGTTGAGTCGTGTCAAGGAATCACTGGAATTATATACCATAAAGTCTGAAAACCGCAACTTGTTGCAACTCACTACAAAGCAGAATGATCAACTCAAGGAACTGAATGAGTCGCTGGAAAGTCGAGTGGCGGAGCAGACAGAGGAAATCCGTGAGAGACATCAGGAACTCGCCGATAGTTTCATGCAAACCATCAAAACCTTCTCGACCATGCTGGAATTGCGTTACCGAGAAGTAGGGAGCCATTCTCAGCGAGTGGGCGCCCTAATCAAGCGTCTGGCGAGAAGCCTTGATTTGCAGGGAACGGAAATGCAAGACGTCGTGGTGGCGGCATACCTGCACGACATCGGGAAGATAACAGTTCCCGACAACATTGTTTCGAAACCGCCGGAGCAATACACGCCATCGGACCGTGAACTGCTGGCCAAACATCCCGAGGTTGGCCAGACCCTGGTGTATCAGATAAGCGGTTTTGAAGAGGTGGGCGTATTGATAAGAAACCACCACGAGAACTACGATGGAACAGGTTATCCCGATCGACTGGTGGAACAGCAGATTCCGCTGGGTTCTCGACTGATTCGTGTCGCCGACTCCTTTGAACGTTTTGCTTTTGCCCACGGTTACCCCAATAAGGATACCTTAAGGGAAGCAACGGCTCACCTGGTGCGAAACTCTGGTACGAAATTCGACCCGGAACTCGTGAAGAGGTTCATTGAATGTGACGGCGCCAATGAGTTCACCTTCGAAGATATAGCCCAAAAGCAAGTGGTTGATCCGGATAGCCTCAGCGAAAATATGACAATAGCCGCCGATGTTTACACGAAGAACGGTATGTTTCTGGTCCCGAAAGGGGCCAAACTTTCCAAGGGAATGATTAGCCGCATCCGGAAAATTGCAAAGGTTGACCCCATTCCCGAAATGATACAAGTGATAATAGAGGCAAAGGCTACAAAGAAAGAGTCTGCCCATGTCTGAGTTTACTTTGCTCCTGGTTGACGATTCGCCGAATATCCTTAAGGCCATGGCGCGACTGTTTCGTCCTGAAGGCTACGACCTGTTGCTGGCCGGTTCGGCCAAAGAGGCCATTGAGATGATGACCAACGAAAAGGTAGATATGATCATCACGGACGAGAACATGCCCGGACTGTCGGGCACGGACCTGTTGCGGGTAGTCAGGGAGACTCATCCTTTTGTGGTGCGGTTCATGGTTACTGGGGCGGATGATATCGAGGTGGCCAAAAATGCGATCAACAGCGGCGAAATCTACCGCTTCTTTACCAAACCCTGGGATGACTTCGAGCTTCTTGTGTGTGTTAAGCAAGCTCTGGCCTATCGCATGGTACTACTTGAGAACGAGAAGCTTAAGAAAAAAGTTATTGATGGCGAGGCTGCCTTGCGTGACCTTGAGCGCCAATATCCGGGGATTGCCGACAAGAGACTGTCAGAGGATGGCGCATACATTATCGATAACTGAGTGAAAACGGTCCATCGGTCACCACCGATGTGATTGAGGGTTGAAGAGATGCAGAAAAGACAGGCGATTGCCCCGAAGACGGCGGAAGAATTCGACAAGCATGTTGAGAAATACCTCTCGATGGTGTTGCACCATGAGGAGGTTCAGCAGATGGCGGAGATTGCCAAGAAGGTCTTTCGCAAGCGGCTGGGTGATTCGTCCGATACGCTAAGGAATAATTAGATGGAAACCTGCAACTCAATAGCTGAAAGACTCAAGGATCTGCCGGCCATGCCGGGCGTTGTGATCAGGTTGCAGTCACTTACCAAACGGGATGATGTGGGCAGCCGTGAAGTGGCGCAGATTCTGGAGAAAGACACGGCCATTGTGGCCAGGGTGCTCAAACTGGTGAATTCTCCCTTCTACGGGATTAGCCAGGGAGTATCTTCGATCGAAGAGGCAGTAGCTATTCTGGGTTTCAACGCCTTACATCAATTGGCGCTGTCGACTGCGGTGTTTCACACCCTTGCCCCCGGCGATTCGGTTCTTGACATAAATGACTTCTGGCGGCACAGTTTTGGGGTCGGTACTATCACCAAGCATCTGTGTCGGGGCCAGAGTAAGGACACCCAAAACGAGGCCATGATGGGGGGACTCTTGCACGATGTGGGGAGACTTGTGTTTGCCAGCGCTGATGCTGAGAAATTCAATGCTTTCTATTATGAAAGAGCGGCCGTCACCGATATTGAGGATGAAGCCGAATTCTTTGGCGTAGATCACCAGACAGTTGGCGCCCTGCTTGCAGAAAAATGGAATTTCCCGAAGAGTATTACACACATGATAGGGAAACACCATTGTCCCGAACAGGCGCCGGAAGCTTATTCGTTGCTGGTGGGGGCAGTGTCAATGGCGGACCTGCTGTGTCACACGATGGCCGTAGGTTTCAGCGCTTCGAGCTACGCTACCGATTTCTCTTGTGCTGCATGGCAACAGTTGAATCTGGAGATTAGTGACCTTGAAGTCATTCTGACCGATGCCCTCTCGGAAATCGATGACGCCGAGCATATCTTCAGCAGCCCCTGATGGTCCCGCTTAGCCATTGGATTGGGGAGGAGGATGCAGCGCTTTTCGATGAAATTCGAGGGCCGCGATGGATGCTGCACCATGAAGTGCCGATGTTCTTCTTCAGAACAGAATCTACTTGCCGGAATCCTCGTACTGGACAATACACTCTCGGATGGCCAGCCGTAGTTGGTCATCATCCCACGGTTTGGTAATGAACCTCTGACAGTGCAGAATGCTTTCAGCTATTTCGTTTGGTACATTTTCGGTTTCGGTGCCTCCGGTCAGCATAATGCGAATGCAACGTGGTTGCTTTTTCCTGACGATACACAGGAAATCCGCTCCAGACATGCTCGGCATGGTATAATCGCTGACAATCACGGAAAACTGATTGGTGGCTAATAGTCCCAAAGCTTCTTGGGGATTGTCTGCGGTAAGGATCTGGTAATTGTCGCCGGACAGCGACCTCTTAATTGCGTTGAGGATCGATTTCTCGTCGTCCACTATCAGAATCGTATGTTCGGTTGTTTTGTCGGCCCGGCGCCCTTCCCGTTGGGACATTGAACCATGCGAACGGTCAGGCGTTGTTGCTTTCTGAACCGGACTGAGTCCAAGTTCCAACTGTGTCTCAAGCTCATTAGACCCCATTACAAATCCCTTCACTTTCGTGAAATCGGGCCAACTTAATCGCTATCCGCGAACCGATGTCAACCCCTGCCCGTTTGCCCGTGTTTTCAGATGGATGATACCCAGCGCAATCTTGACAGCCACGCCCAATGGTTCCTTCTGACAGAAGTGCCGGACTTTGAGTCGCTTCGACTGTGCCTGTGCCATTATCAATCAGTCGGCTCACCGACGAAAGGTGATTGTTTCGTCCATATATCTATTTGTCGGCAGTTACGACCAAACTCTGAAGGCTTTGGTGGTCCGGGACCCTGCCAGCGACCACGGCAACCTAATTTTGTCGTCGGCGTACGTCCCCGTGCGCCGACAGCTTTTCGGGGTGAACCCGGTAGACGAGGACGTCCACCGCATAGGGGGCAGCCTTGCGTCGTCCCAATGGAAGGCACTTGTGGCCGGCGGAGACAAGCCCCGCCGCTACGCGACAGAAAAAGCAACTTGTGGGACAGCCTCCCTACGCCTGCCAGCGACCACGGCAACCTAATCGGGACGATTTGAACGATAAATCGTCCTCACCGGCCATCACAACTGGTGTCAACCAACCCAACAGCGGCTAATCGTTGGATTATGAGCTCTGCCTTATCCTAATCCCTCTGAATGGGTACTGAAACTCAAGCTTGGCAGGATTCAAGAAGCTGAATTCCCAATGACCCAGTTGCAGAACTCGTCTCGCAAACTCGCCGATAAAGAACTGATAATGAATTGGACTGATCCTATAAAGTTGTTCAAGTTTCTGCCGATTATTAACTTAGGAAAACGATAGAACTATGAGATAGGGTAAGATAGATGAATCCTGGAAAGGAGGATAGAACGCGGGCTTGTTGTAGCTCGAAACGGGTCATATCGGACGGTGGCTCCATAGATGCAGACATTGGAAGTGACTTTGTATTGAACACAAACCAATCTAATAAACTGAAAGTGGGGTAAGGATGCCCCCAACGTTTCAAGGAGGATTGACGCATGTCACTTCGCATTAACCACAACTTGGCGGCCATGAACGCGCATCGTAACCTGGTGGGCACCGTAAACGCTCTCACCAGTTCGATGCAGAAGCTGTCATCCGGTTTCCGGATCAACAAAGGATCAGATGATCCTGCCGGTCTGGTTATCAGTGAGCAGTTCCGGGCTCAGATCGCCGGTCTTAACCGCGCGATAGGCAACTCCGAAGGCAGTATCAACATGATTCAGACTGCTGAGGGTGCGCTCACTGAGATGAACACTCTGTTAACTGGAATGAGGGAATTGGCCATTCACGCCGCCAACGAAGGCTTCAACGACGCCGACCAGTTGGCTGCCGACCAGGCGGAGATTAAGAACGCGATTGCGACCATCGATCGTATCGCAGTCAACACCCAGTTTGGCACCAAGAACCTTCTGGATGGCACCAAGGAGAATGTGGCCACTATCACCACCGCAAACACATCCCTTGTGACCCTGACCAATTCTCAGCTCGGGACCGGTACCTATGCGCTGGCCGCGGTGAAAACAGCCGACGCAGCTGCCACCCTGAATACGACTTCGCTGGGTATTTCGCTTAACAACACCGATGGCGATCCGTACAACCTGGCCGAAGGCATTCACAATCTCGACGTCGTTCAGGCTTCTGATGTAGCCAAGCGCACAACCGATTCTATCGCTATCACGGATGCCTGGGGTCAAGGTATTACAGTCGAGGCTGCTGTGACTGATGCCGATGCCACCGCCACCCTGACGGCGGCAGCGGGTATGTCAACCACAGGCGCCAACAGCGCCCTCGGTGACTATTCAGGTAACTATACCTTCAATATCAGTTACCAGGAATATGGTGGAACGCAAATCACCGAAGCCATCACGGTCACCATAGCCGACGACGCCGATGCAGCCACTATTGAAACTGCTGTTCAGGCTGCTTTGGATGCTAACACCAACCTGGCCGGTAAGGTCGATTCTCAGTTGACGGTTGCTGTTGACGCAAACCAGTCGCTGCAATTCGTAGCGGCCAACAAGGGTGCTCAGTTCGCGATCCACACCGAAGCCTCTTCGACGACTGCGGCTAACACTGTTGTGGCGTTTGCGCAGGGGTCAGATCGTGGTATCTCCGACGCAACCCTGGATTTCACAACCGTTACCAATTTGGCGGGTACTCTGACCGCTGAAACCATCACAGTTGCCAATGGTACCTACAGCGACATGGCTACTCTGATCACGGCGATTAACACCGCGATTGCCGGCGCCACTTATGCCAGTGCAACCAGTGATATCCAGGCTGTTCTGGAAGGAACCGACAAGATCCAGATTCAGACGGTTGACGAAGGTTCTGACTTCTCAGTCACCCAGGTGTCAGTTGGCGCCGACACCGAAGAACTCCAGAATGTTCTGGGCTTTGGCGGTACCGATAGTGTGGCAACGACCGGTGTTGACGCTCTTGTGAACTTCAACGGTTACAGCAACACCATCTCTTCGATCAAAGCCAGCGACGGTGGTACTCAGCAGACCTTTACTCTGGGTTCAGCCGCTATCGGTGACTCCACTCGCAGCACTTTGTCGATCCAGTACGCCGAAGCAACTATGAGTGGAACGGAAACCGGCATTAACACCGGCAACATGCTGTTGACTGCGACAGCGATCCGGTATGCTGTCCAACTCGACGGTGGTCCGGCGACTACCGCCACGGCCGGTGTCAATGCGACGATTTACAATGCTGATCGGACAGAGTCGATTGTGGTCAATTACGGCCTGACTTCCTCAGGCGGTAACGAGACCATCAGCAACCTCGACCAGTCACTGGTCTTCCAGATTGGTGGTAATGTCGGCCAGACAGCTCGCATCTCTCTGCGCAACATGGCCAGCACGGCCCTTGGTAATAACATTGCCGGCAACATGTTCACATCGCTGTCGGGGATTGATGTTACTACCGCCCAGGGCGCCCAGGATGCTCAGAGCGTCATTGACCAGGCTATTAACGAAGTGTCTACGACTCGTGGTACTCTCGGTAGCTTCCAGAAGAACACTCTGGAATCCAACCTGAGAAACCTGCGTGTTGCCGCTCAGAACCTTACGGCTTCCGAGTCGCAGATTCGTGACACCGATATGGCCGCGGAGATGTCGGAATTCACCAAGAACCAGATCCTGATGCAGGCCGGCACGGCCATGCTTGCCCAGGCTAACCAGGTTCCGCAGGTGGTTCTGTCGCTCTTCGGTTAGTAGAATAGTACATAGGAACTATACTTCCGGGGGGAGGGTCACTTCCCCCCGGAATTCGATTATGCAGACGCTACCGGACAATGACATTGATGTCGGCAGGTACAGGAGGTAACGATGCCGGGCACATCTTCCATTACAGGTCTTCAGTCGGGCCTTGATACCGTTTCAATTGTAGACAAGATGATTGAGTTGGAACGCCAGAATGCCGTTCTGCTCGAGTACGACAAAGCTGTAAAAACCAACATCGTCTCGGCCTTCAAAGCTCTCGAAGCGAGATTCCTGGCGCTTCAGACCCAAATCTCCAGCTTGACCAGAACGAGCACTTTCGAGCAGTCCAAGGTCACGGTTTCGGATTCCGCCTTTCTCACTGCTACCACTACCGGGCGGACGGGGACCGGCTCCTACGATATTCAGGTTTTGTCACTGGCGCGAAACCATCAGATTGCCAGCCAGGGTTTCTCCGATGAATCCTTGTCTGATCTGGGCACAGGGACGATAGAGATCGGCGTTGGCAGCGCTACCCCCAAAACGATCACAATCGACGAAACAAACAACAGTCTGATCGGCATAAAAACAGCCATTAATGACGCCGACATTGGTGTCACGGCCACTATCATTAATGATGGCTCTGACTTGAATTCGTACCGTCTGATATTGAGCGCCGATAAGACCGGACGAGCCAATACAATTGAGATCACCAGTAATTTGACCGATGGGCTCAACCTCGAATACACCACCAGCAGTTTTGATTCGCCTGAGACTGTTAAGAGCGCATCCGGGTCAACATCTACTATCGCCCTCGGCGACAGCGCATCGTATACCGGCACAGAGAACAAGACTTTTACTTTCACTGTCCAGGGCTCAGGAGAGATGACCCTCGGTGGTGGGACGATCACTATCAACTGGACTGACGGCGCCAACTCCGGCAGCATCGATGTCGATGCCGCCGATTCCGAAGTACAACTTACCGGGGACGGGGCCGACGGTCTGTACCTTACTTTTGGCGCCGGTACGCTGACTGCCGGGGATGAATTTCAGGTCTCGACCTTCACGCCGCTGCTTCAGGAGGCCTCGGATGCTAAGTTGGCGCTGGGGTCATCCGGCGGCTCAGGTTCGCCCATTACGGTAACTTCGGATACGAACACCCTGAAGGACGTTATTGCCGGGGTGACGATATACGCCAAGAAAGAAACTGACCCAGGGGATAGCGTCAGTATCAAGACGGATATCGATGTTGCCTCCATCAAAGCCAAGATCAAGGGTTTCATCGATGCCTTTAACGGCGTCGTAGAGTTCATTGATAACCAGAATACATACAACAGTGACACCGGTGGCTCCGGAATCTTGTTTGGTGATGTCACGGTCTGGTCGATGCAGAGCACATTGCGGTCGGTGGTTTCCGGAACCGTCGCCGGCGTCGAATCGAAGTTCAATCAGCTTTACACTATCGGCATCAGAACCAAAACTGACGGCACGCTGGGCATATACGACAACACCAAGCTTGAAGAGGCGTTGGTGGGCAATCTTGATGATATCATCAACCTCTTTACCGGGGCCGGGGTGTCAAGTAACAGCCTGATCGAATTCTCCGGCTCCGGATCCAAGACCAAGGTTGGAACCTCATTTGATGTCGACATCACCCAGGCAGCGACAGTGGGTACTATGACCGGATCAGGTATTACCGATCCGGCAACCGAAGCGATCGTAATAGACGCCACCAACAATAAACTGAAACTGACAATTGATAGCCTTGAATCCAATGAAATACTGCTGGGAGAAGGTACCTATTCCAGTACTGCCGCACTCGTCGAAGAACTGCAGGATCAGATAGATGCCGATTCCAATATCGGAAACCGTGGTATCTCGGTGGAATGGGTCGATAATGAGGACGGTACCGGCTACCTCAAATTCTCCAGCGGCACCTATGGTTCATCCTCGGAAATAACGCGCGACACCTCCATTTCGGACACCGCCTACTCCATCCTGGGTCTGGCCAGTGTTGAATCGATCAATGGACTGGATGTTGAGGGAACGATAAACGGGGAAGAGGCGGACGGAAGTGGTCAATTCCTGATTGGTAAGGAGGACAACGAGACTACCGACGGCCTGAGGCTCCTAATAACTATGACGGCTGCTGACCTGGTCGATGGAGTCGAGGGAACTATCACGCCTACCAGGGGTGTGGCGTCTCAGATATCGGATACTATCACAAGCTTGACTCTGCCCCGTGATGGGACATTCGCCAGGCGCGTTTTGTCATATGAAAAACAGATTGAAACCCTCGAGGGCCGCATCGAAGATATCGATGAACGGCTGGCTATCCGTCGTGAGACTTTATTGCAACAGTTTTACGAGATGGAAATGGCCCTTAGCCGGATGGCTGCTGAGCAGCAATTCCTGACAACGCAGTTGGCCGGTATAAACAACAACTGGACACTAGGAAGAGACCGCAAATAACACATAGGAAACTACAACATGGATGGAGCGCTAAAGTCGTACGAAACTGTTGACACACTCGGCAAATCTCAGGTAGAGTTGATAATAAAAGTCTATGATGGGGCCATCGCCGCCTACCGCGCCGCCGCTGATTGCTACCGGAAAGAAGAGTACCAAACCGGTTACGAACACCTGGAAAAGGCCAAGAAATTCGTGGTGCATCTCTACACCACCCTCGACAACGAGCAAGGGGGGGAGATCGCCGACAACCTCAGCAAGCTCTATAGCTTCATAGTGAATCAAACGAACGTCGTCGAAGCGACCAAAGATCTGTCCGATATTGACGATATCATAAATGTATTGACCAATCTCAGAGCCGGTTGGTCGGAGTTGAAACAGCAGGAAGTCAAAACCGCACCCGCCGCACCCGCCGAACCGATTCCAAGCGGCGGCTTTGCAACATCTGGATGAACATGGATAGCCTGGATTACAATGCCATTAGTCGGCTGGAACGAGAGTTGGTCTTTATTCTCAAGGAAGAGTACTCGTTCTATCAGTCCCTTTACATCACGATGGACAAACAGCGAGATTCGATCAAGTTCAATCGTGACGAACACTTGCTGGATATATTCGCCGAAATAGAACGCTGCCACCGACGAATCAAACAATCTGAAACCAAAGTTGCGGCCATGAAGGCCAAACATCCCCGGATGTTCCGCGTAGCAGCGGCCAAACCCGAAATCAAGAAGCTGGTGAACAGCCTTGCCACCATGGTCAAAAAGAACATGACCCTGGTATCCGAAAGCGAAGAGTATCTGAGAGAGCGTTACGAGCGCATCAGGGAGGAACTGGGAGAACTCAAAAACAGTCACAAGATTCTTCAGTATGTCAACGACGGCGACCCGTCGCCGCAGTTTGTCGACGGCAAGAACTGAAGTCAGGTGGCTGTTATAGTATAGTGGATGAGATTCGAGACGATCGTCACCGAAATAGGAAGGTTTATGGTGATGCTATGAAGATAGGACCCTATCACGAAAGCCAGGTACTAGGCCGACCGAGCCAGGCGCCGTCGGGGCAACCCGGAAAAACTCGGGAGGCTGGCGATCTTGAGAAAAGTCCGGCCCAGTCCAGGTCGAGTGCCGACCAGGCCCGGAGCCGACAAGACATTGTACAGCTTTCCGGGGCCGGTGGAGCAGTCGACCCCGAACCTTGCGGCCGGATCGGATACGACCGTGAGCGGTTGCGCGATAGACGTGTAGCCCATAGGGCAACAGACGGATATCGCGTCGAAGCAGCACAGAATGACTCCGGAGGACGACGGCTTGACAAGGCAAGACTTGAGACAATACGACATCGTATGGAATCAGGGTTTTACGAGCAACCGGATGTTCGGGAGAAAATCGCCGACCGGTTGGCTGAGAAACTGACCGATATCGGTGAAGAACAGGGAGACTCAGAATACAACCATGGATACGGCGACAATCGACAATAAGGTAAAGCTGGTTGTTTCGAATATCCGAAACCTGCCCACGCCACCAATCGTTTTTCACCAGATTCAGAAAGTGATGGCCGACCCGAATTCGTCCGCCGGTCGGGTTGCCGCCGTGCTGGCTGAGGATCCGGCCATGTCCGCGAAGGTTCTCAAGCTAACCAATTCCGCATTTTACGGACTTAACCGCGAGATTGAGTCGGTCAAGCACGCGGTGTTGATCGTTGGCATGGAGGCGATCAAGAACCTTGTCCTGTCGGCCTCCGTGCTCGATATGTTCAAGGGCAACAATGTCGACCAGGAATTCCAGGAATCCTTCTGGCGTCATTCACTGGCGACCGCCTTCTGTAGTCGACTGCTGGCCAGACGAGTCAAGAGCCGCGGTATGATCGACCCGGACACAGCCTTCTCATCGGGACTGTTGCATGATGTCGGCAAGATGGTTATTTCCTGTTTCCTGCCGAACGAAAATGCCATGCTCAAAGCGGCGAGAGAGAGCAACAACGAGACAGAAGATTATATCCTCGAAGATAATGTGCTCGGGTTTAACCACGCCCAAATCGGCGCCTTTCTGGCCCTCCAGTGGAAGCTGCCTAAGCGCCTCGCCGACTCAATCAGCTTGCATCATCGTCCCATGTTGAGCGAGGACGAGTTGCCGATCGCCCATCTAATACACCTCGGTGATTTTGTTGCCAAGCGGACTTTCTACGATCCACAGGACACCTACATAATCGGCTCGCTTCAAGATGGCGTGGCCGACTATCTGAACGTGACCGAGCCCGACCTGGAAGAGTTCGGCAGTCTCCTGCGTGAAGAGTACGTCAAGGCCGAAACTTTCATGCAAATGGCCGGGCTCTCTACGTGACCGGTATCAGTGCGCGGTTCCCCGCCGATCGGCCCATGTTAGCCAGGCTCACGTCCAGTCGCCCCGAGATCAGTCATCCCAAAATTATGTCCTTGACAGAGCACGTAGGTCTAAGTATAATCATCAATTACGCGATAATGATATCGCGAAAAAGCGGCGCCGATTGACAGATGGGCGATTAGCTCAGTTGGTTAGAGTACTTGCTTGACATGCAAGGGGTCACTGGTTCGATTCCAGTATCGCCCACCATTGATGAAGACAGCGGATGTCGGCGGAAGCCCCCGACCGAATCTCCGCTTTTCGTTTTGTTGCAGAAAGAAAATCGACGATATGTCACAGCTTCAGGTTACCTTGCCCGACGGTTCGACCAGACAGTATGACAAAGGTGTCTCTGGTCTTGACGTCGCCGCTTCGATTTCTCCGCGTCTGGCCAAAGAGGCGCTGGCGGTGAAAGTCGACGGCTCGGTGCGTGATCTGACGGCAGTTATCGACGCTGACGCACCCGTAGAAATCCTGACTTTTGCGCAAACCGAGGGTCGACAGGTGTTCTGGCATTCCAGCGCCCATGTTATGGCGCAGGCAGTGCAGGAACTGTTCCCGGAGGCGAAATTGGCTATCGGTCCGCCTATCGACGAGGGCTGGTATTATGACTTCGATGTCGACAAGCCGTTCTCGCCGGAAGATCTGGAACGCATTGAAAAGAAGATGGCCGAACTCATTGCCGAAAATGCATCATTCAGTCGGAGTGAACTTCCGCGCCAACAAGCTATCGAGAAGTTCCGCGCCGCCGGTGACGTCTACAAGGCCGAGATAGTCGAAGAACTTGAAGACGACACTGTCTCGTTCTATCGGCATTCTCGATTTGAGGATCTCTGTCGGGGTCCTCACATCCCGCGCACCGGGCTGATCAAAGCATACAAATTGACCTCCAGCTCCGGGGCGTACTGGCGTGGTGACGAGAAACGACCGATGCTTCAGCGCATATACGGTGTTTCGTACCCTAAGAAGTCGATGCTTGCAGAGTACCTTCACCGGCTTGAGGAGGCCAAAAAGCGCGACCACCGCATGCTTGGCAAGCAACTTGAACTGTATACCATCACCGATGAGGTCGGCGCCGGATTGATTCTCTGGCTGCCGCGCGGCGCCCGGGTGCGCAACGAAATCGAAAACTTTTGGCGGGAACAGCATCTCAAGGCCGGGTACGAACTCGTGTTCTCGCCGCACATAGCCAATCTTGATCTCTGGCACAAGAGCGGGCACACTGATTTCTACAAAGACGATATGTATGCTCCGTTCGAGGCCGAGGGACGCAAGTTCCAGTTGCGGCCTATGAACTGCCCGTTTCACATTTCCATGTACCGTTCGCGCCGATGGTCCTATCGTGATCTGCCGCTGCGCTGGGCGGAGCTTGGCACCGTCTATCGGTTCGAGCCGAGCGGTGTTCTGCATGGTTTGATGCGGGTGCGCGGTTTCACTCAGGACGATGCTCACCATTTTGTCACCCAGGAGGGGATGGAAGAGGAGTTGGTTTGGCTGCTGGATTTCTGCGTCAACTTACTCAAGGCTTTTGGATTCTCCGACTTCGACGTTTTTCTGTCGACTCGGCCGGAGAAAGCAATCGGTGATCCGGCCGATTGGGAACGAGCTCAGAACGGTCTGCACTCAGTCCTCAAAAAGGCCGGCCTGGCCTATCAGGTCGATGAGGGCGGCGGCGCCTTCTACGGCCCCAAGATCGATATCAAGATAAAGGACGCCCTTAACCGCAGTTGGCAGTGTTCGACGATCCAGTTCGATTTTTCCTTGCCGGAACGGTTCGATCTTCATTATATTGGTGCTGATGGTCAGCAGCAGCGACCGTTCATGATTCACCGGGCGCTGCTGGGCTCGATCGAGCGATTCTTTGGAGTTCTCATCGAGCACTACGCAGGCAATTTCCCCTTGTGGCTGGTGCCGTGCCAGGTAAGGGTGTTGCCGATTACTGACGATCTGAATGAATATGCCGCTGGTGTCGTGGAACGATTGAAGGCTCGTGACATCAGAGCCGAACTCGACATTCGTTCTGAGAAGGTCGGTGCGAAAATACGTGACGCCGAACTGCTCAAAGTGCCGTATATGTTTATTGTCGGCAAACGGGAAGTCGAAGCCGATTCGGTTTCTGTGCGCAAGCATACGGTCGGCGATATCGGTGTGAAGTCGGTTCAAGAGGCGGCGGCGTTGCTGCTTTCGGAAATTGAGACTAAAGGATTGAAAGAGAGTTGAGGTACTAATGAACAGGAGGGCTTCATAAGCAGCAAGACGCTTCGGGTTAACGCCCGGATTAAGGCCTCGCCGATCCGACTGATCGGACCTGAGGGCCAGCAACTCGGCATTGTGCCGATCAATGAGGCTCTGGACAAGGCGCGGGATCTCGAGCTTGACCTGGTTGAGGTATCTCCGAACAGCCGTCCGCCGGTTTGTCGAATACTTGACTACGGCAAGTTCAAATACGAACAGGCCAAAAAGGACAAGCTGGCCAGAAAACGCCAGCATAGTTATCAGTTGAAGGAGATGCGTTACCGTCCCAAGATCGATGATCACGACTACACGTTCAAGTGCAAGCATGTTCGTGCGTTCCTTGAGTCGGGCAGTAAGGTGCGAGCCTACGTAATGTTTCGCGGGCGTGAGTTGGCGTACACCGAGCGCGGTCGTCACCTGCTGGAGCGGGTGGCCAAGGATATGGCCGACATTGCCGTGGTGGATGTTCAGATCAAGCGCGAAGGGCGCAACATGAGCATGATACTGGGACCAAACGCCGAGATACTGAAACAACTACGTGAAGCTCGACCGCAGGCCAAAGAGAGTGCGGCGGACCAGCCCGAAGCCAAACCTGAGGCCGAGAATGAAGTCGATGCTACGGAAAATGAGCCGTCGACAACCAGTTCAGAATAGAAAAGTATTGTTTGCATAGTTAATAGTAAGGATAGTCTCGATGCCGAAAATGAAGACCAGGCGGGCAGCCGCCAAACGATTCAAAAAGACGGCTTCCGGAAAAATCAAGCGACACCACGCCTACCGCACGCATATTCTGACGAAGATGTCGCCCAAACGGAAACGTCAATTGCGCAAAGCGAGCTTAGTATCAGCCGCTGATTTGCCGCGCGTTAGAAGAATGGTTCCCACTATATAGGCGGCTCGGCCGATAGACCAGGAGATAAGAAATGCCACGCTCAAAGAATAACGTTGCCGCTCATAAACGTCATAAGAAAGTACTGAAGCGCGCCCGCGGCAACTACGGTGCTCGCGGTCGTCTTTATCGCACCGCCTTGGAGACGGTCAACAAGGGTCTGATGTATGCCTATCGCGATCGTCGCGCCAAAAAGCGGGTTTTTCGCTCGCTCTGGATTGCGCGTATCTCGGCCGCCGCGAAGATGTGCGATACCAACTACTCGAGCTTTATGCACGGCCTGACCAAGGCCGGTGTCAACCTGAATCGCAAGGCCCTGGCCGATATCGCGGCTCGCGATATGGCCACCTTCACCAACCTGGCAAAGATCGCCTCCGGCAATTAACCTCAGGGCTGACTGACTATGTCGCCACTGGAGGAAGTTGCCCGACTCAGGCACGAGGCGTTGGAGCGGATCAGTACGGCTGATTCGCTCGCTTCGCTTAAGGAATTCCGCGTTCAGTACCTCGGGCGGAAGGGACGACTTACCGCCATCCTCAAGGGTCTGAAGGATCTCCCTGTTGAGCAGCGTAAGCAAGTGGGGGCCGAGGCGAATAAATGTCGCGTCCAACTGGAGCATGATTTCGATGCGGCCGAGAGAAAATTCTCAGAGAAATCCGAAGCGCCGCTGATTGATCCGACTCTGCCCGGCACCGCCCAGCGGGTCGGTGCGATGCATCTGACTACCCAGGTCATTGAGGAGATGTGCGGCATATTTTACGGTATGGGGTTTGAGATCGCCCGCGGGCCGGATATCGAAACCGACTATTACAATTTCAGCGCCCTGAATTTCCCGCCCGATCATCCCGCTCGTGATATGCAGGATACTTTCTTCGTCGAGGGCGATCGCCTGCTGCGCACGCACACCACCCCGGTGCAGATTCGCGAACTGGAGAAACAGAAACCGCCGATCAAGATTATCACACCCGGCAAGTGCTTCCGCAACGAGGCGATCAGTTCCCGCGCCCACGTCGCTTTTCACCAGGTTGACGGCTTCCTGATTGACGAGGGAGTGACCATGGCCGACCTCAAGGGCTGTTTGGTGGCCTTCTGTAAGGCGTTTTTCGGCGAGGGTCTCAAACTCAAGTTTCGGCCGTCGTACTTTCCATTCACGGAACCCTCAGCGGAGGTTGATATTCAGTGCTTCCTATGCGGCGGCGACGGATGCACCGTGTGCAAACGAACCGGTTGGCTGGAGATTCTCGGATGCGGTATGATTGACCCGGCCGTGCTTGAGATGACCGGCCATGATCCTGAAAAATACACCGGCTATGCCTTCGGCATCGGTGTCGAACGTCCCGCTATGCTGAAGTACCGCATCGACGACATCCGGCTATTTTTTAACAACGACTTGCGTTTCTTAAGGCAGTTTGTATAGCCATGAAAGTCTCGTACAAATGGCTCAAAGAACTCACCGGTCTTGACTGGTCCCCGGACGAAATGGGTGACCGCCTGACTCTGTCCGGCGCCTCATGTGAGTACATCGAATCGACCGCCCGGTACATGGATAATGTCGTAGTCGGGCAGGTGATCGAACTCGGCGCTATCGAGGGGGCCGACAAGATCCAGAAAGCGGTTGTTGATGACGGAACCGGACGCGTCGATGTCGTGTGTGGCGCCCCGAATGTCGCCGCCCAGCAGAAGATTGCCTTTGCCCGCATCGGCGCTCGATTGGTCGGTGATTTCCTCATAAAGAAAGTAAAGATTCGAGGGATCGAATCGTTTGGCATGATTTGCTCGGAGCGCGAGTTGGGTATGTCGGACGATCACTCCGGCATCATAGTGCTTGATGACGACGCCCCGGTCGGCACGCTTCTGGTTGAGCATCTGGACTACGACGACTTCATGCTCACTTTTGAGCTCACTCCGAACCGTCCGGACTCGATGTCGGCAATCGGGATCGCCCGCGATCTGGCGGCGCTGGCCTCGGTCAAACTTCGCCGTCCGCAGATCGACCTGACTGAAGTAGCGACCCCTGCTTCTGATTCAGTCAAAGTATCCATCGATGACCCCGAGGCCTGCCCGCGCTATGCCGCCCGCATTATCAAGAACGTCAAGATCGCACCGTCGCCCTGGTGGGTGCGCCGGCGGTTGCTTGCCTGCGGCGTGCGACCTGTCTCCAATGTCGTCGACATCACCAACCTGGTTATGCTTGAGTGTGGGCATCCCCTGCACGCTTTTGACCTCGACCGCTTCGGCTCAGATGAAGTGGTCGTTCGACGCGCCCACGACCGAGAGAAATTCTCGACCCTGGACGGACAGGAGCATATACTGGACGAACAAGTCCTGTTGATCACTAACGGTAAATCCGGAGTCGCAGCCGGCGGTGTGATGGGTGGTCTCAATTCGGAAGTCGAGAACGACACTACCAACCTCCTGCTGGAGGCGGCCTATTTCAATCCCAGCGTTATTCGCAAGAGCCGTCGCAAATTGGAAACAGTGAGCGAATCATCCTCACGTTTTGAAAAAGGGGCCGACCCCAACGGCATCAAGTACGCCATCAACCGAGCGGCGCAGCTCATGCACGAATTGTGTGGGGGAGAGGTGCAGGCAGGCATCGTCGATTGCTACCCGAAGCGCATCGAACCGCGCACTATCGAACTTCGTCCCGCGCGTTGCAACGCCGTTCTCGGCAGCAATTACTCAACCGAACGCATGAAGCAGATATTGACGGACCTTGAACTGCAGGTGTCCGGTGATGATCCGCTCGAGGTCACGGCGCCGACTTTTCGTCCCGACCTGGAACGCGAAATCGATTTGATCGAAGAAGTTGTTCGTATCGAAGGGTTCGACAGCATTAAGGACTCGGTCACTAATATCGGCCCGCTTTTCTCGCGCACCCTGCCTGAGGATCAGTTCGCCCGTGAAGCGCGATGGGTTTTGACCGCTTGCGGATTCGATGAGATGCTGGACCACGGGCTTGGATCGAGTCGGGTTGCGAAGTTGTTCAATCCTGATCTGCCACAAGTGCGAATACTGAATCCGGTCTCCGAAGAACTGGATATCATGCGCAACTCGCTGGTACCGTCGGCACTCGCGGCCGTGTCGCACAACCTGGCCCACCGGGTGCTCGACCTGCGTTTGTTCGAACTGGGTAAGGTCTACTTCGCGGGTAGTGACGACACCGATTGGCGGGAGCCGGAGCGCTTAGCTCTGGCCGTGTCAGGTAACACACCTCAAGGCTGGCGTGAGACGGCGCGACCGCTTGATTTTCATGACCTCACCGGCGCTTTGCAGAGACTGGTTGAGCACTTTCGCTGGCCCGACTTCGATTTCGTCCCCGACAAAGTCTGGTTCCTTGACGACAGAATATCATTCAGGATCGAATCTGAGGAACGGGCTGTCGGTTGGGCCGGTCTCATCGCGCCCGACCAGGCACGCGCTCTGGGCGTCAAGCAACCGGTGCTGGTGGCGGAGATTGATCTGGATGGATTGATTGACACCCGCAAGGATCGCATCCAGTTTGAGCCGTTGGCCGTCTATCCGGCAGCGCCGCGCGATTTGGCCGTCCTGGTCGATGTGGCTGTACCGGCCGGGGAGATCATTGAATGCGTTCGCCAGGCCGCCGGTAAGTTGGCCGAGTCGGTGGAGGTTTTCGATCTCTATACCGGCAAGCAGATTGAAAAGGGCAGGAAGTCCATAGCTCTGTCTATTAACTACCGGTCGCAATCCGGTAGTCTGTCGACCGAGCAAGTAGAAGAAATACAACGACGTGTTGTGTCTAAATTAGAGCAACAGTTTAACGCTGAGATTAGGGATAAGTGACGGTGACTGATACTCTGGATCAGATCGCTCAAAAGGTTGACCAACTCCTGGAGATGGTCAAAAACCTAAAATCAGAAAACGCATCGCTCAAGGCCGAGAATCGCCAACTCAAAGCTGAGATGTCCGGGCTGGACAAGCAGCAGAAGAGCCAGTCGCTGAAGGCGGCCGATCAGTCCGAGGCGGTGCGGACCAAATTGCAATCAGTTCTTAATCGGCTGGACGAACTGGAAAAACTGGCTGGTTGAGTTTTATCTTGACGGTGCCTGGCTGTTTGGGTAAATTGTTGTTAATTGGTAGGATAGTAATTACGACCGGATTAGGTGAATATCGGGTTGATGATGTCTGATACGCGTGGCGAGAACAAAGTGGTGGTGAATATATTCGGGGAGGATTACCCTATCACCGGGGTAACTGATCCATCCTACATTTCCAGGGTGGCGGATTTCGTGGATGCCAGAATGAAGGAAGCGGCCGGCGACAATCGTATTCGTAGTCGTGACCGGATCGCAATTCTGGCCGCCATGTCGCTGGCGTCGGAGCTAATGGAATCCAACGAACAACTGGCCGGCGCCAAGGATCAGTTCAATTCTCGAGCCGACAGTATTCTGACCCACCTGGAGCACGAGCTTTCCTGATCGCTCTGTTTCGCAGGTTTGCCCCGTCCGATTTACTGCGTCCCTCGCGTAGTTACTAATCCCAACTGTTTATAAATAGATAACGCGTCCGGCTGATCCGGTCGGGCGGGAGGATGTAATGTACGATGTTGTGATCTTCGTTGCCATCGCGGTGATTGTCGCGACGGTTTCATACTTTGTGACTCGCTCCATGGCTCGACGCTCGGTTGAACGTCAGTTGAGCCACTCCAAGTCTGAAGCCGAACGAATAATCGTCGAGTCAGAAAACGAAGCTAAGATAAAGCGTCGCGAGGCCGCCCTCGAAGCCAAAGAAGAATGGCTCAAACGCAAGGGGGAGTTTGAACAGGAGGCTGAAGCCAGACGCCGGGAACTGGAGGCAGCCGAGAAAGAACTCCATGAGGGCCAGGCCGGGCTTTCCAAAAAGGTATCTGTCCTGGACCAGCGCGATCGGGATTTGGTCAGTCGCGAGAAGAGCACCCATACGCGTGAGAAGGGTATCGCTCTGCGTGAGGCCGAACTGGAGGATATCATCAATGCGCAGAATGAGAAACTTCAGACGATCGCTCAGATGACACCGGAAGAGGCCAAGAAACTGCTCATGGACAACATGTTCAATGCTGCCAAGATCGAAGCCGCCGCTCGTATCAAAGAGATCAAGGATCAAGCCGAACGTGAGGCCGACAAAGAAGCCAAGGAGATCATTCTGTCGGCTATCTACCGTTGTGCCGCCGACCACACGGTTGAATCAACCGTATCGGTGGTCAGCCTGCCCAACGACGAGATGAAAGGACGGATCATCGGACGTGAGGGTCGTAATATTCGGTCTTTCGAGACTGCTACCGGTATTGATGTGATCGTCGATGACACTCCCGAGGCAGTCATCCTGTCGGGGCATGATCCGGTTCGCCGTGAAATCGGTCGTATGGCGCTGGAAAAACTTATCAGTGATGGTCGCATCCACCCTACTCGCATCGAGGAAGTGGTGGAGAAATCTGAGAAGGAGATGGAGGTAATCATTCGTGAAGCCGGCGAGCAGGCCTGCTTTGAGTTGGGTGTGCATGGGCTTAACCCGGACTGTATGCAGCAGTTGGGTAAGCTCAAATTCCGAACTTCTTATGGACAGAACGTCCTGGTCCACGTCAAAGAAGTGGCCATGCTTTGCGGATTGATGGCGGCGGAACTGGAGTTGGATGCCGTTCTTGCCAAACGTTGCGGCTTACTACATGACATCGGCAAAGCGATTGACCGCGAAACCGAAGGTACCCACACCCAGATCGGCGCCGACTATCTACGCCGGTATAACGAGAATGATATCGTTGTCAATGCCGTTGAGGCGCACCATGGCGACGTGGCGGCCCTGAGCCCTTATCCAATTCTGGTGCAAGCCGCCGACGCTATCTCCGGGGCGCGACCGGGCGCCCGTCGCGAGCCTCTTGAAGCTTACATTAAGCGACTTCGCCAATTGGAGGAACTGGCCGACAGTTTCATGGGTGTGTCCAAGGCATACGCAATTCAGGCCGGGCGTGAAGTGCGGGTGATTGTGGAGCATGAGACGCTGGATGATTTGGCCAGCAGCATCCTGGCTGGTGATATCGCGACCAAAATCGAAAGCGAAATGCAGTATCCGGGCCAGATCAAGGTTACTGTTATCAGAGAAAGACGTTCCACTGAATACGCGAAATAGCTGATTATTTGCAGCCGCAGAGTTGCCAACGGGGTGGAGTTTTATTAAACTCTACCCTTAGTTGTTGCCGCCGCTCAGCAAATGGTGGAAGCGAGCGGTTTGGGAAGGGATTCATTCCACCTTAGAAAGTTTGCTGAATGTCTCTTTTCACTATCCTCTATGTGGCCGACGTCTGCGGGAAAGCCGGACGACAGGCCTGCGCGCACATGATCAAACCTCTCAGGGAGAAATACAAGGTCGATTACGTGGTGGCTAATGTCGAGAATGCCGCCGGTGGTTTTGGTATTACTCCTGAGATGTCGACCAAAGCTTTCACTTACGGTATCGACCTCCAGACCTCGGGTAACCATATCTGGGACAGGGTCGCCATCCTCGAATACTTTGAGCTTAAGCCGAAACTCCTGCGCCCGGCCAACTATCCGTATGGCTGCCCCGGTCGCGGCTCCCATATCGATACCGTCAACGACGTAAAAGTAGGTGTTATCAACCTTCAGGGGCGTACTTACATGAAGGAGATCGACTGCCCCTTCCAGGTCGGCCGCCGCGAAGTCGACTTTGTGGCTAAACAGACCAATGTGATTCTGGTCGATTTTCATGCCGAGGCCACTTCCGAGAAACAAGCCATGGGGGTCTATCTTAACGGCAAGGTCTCCGCTTTGATCGGCTCACACACCCACGTTCAGACGGTCGATGACCATATAACTCTGCGCGGCACCGCCTACATTACCGACGCTGGCATGACCGGCCCACACGATTCGGTTATCGGTATGGAAAAAGGCCCGGCTTTGGGTCGCTTTCTGACCGGGATGCCAAAACGATTCACTACGGCTTCCGACGATGTGAAGCTGTCGGGCGTACTGGTCCGCATCGACCCTGAAACCGGTCGCGCTGAGGAGTTTGAACGGCTCCGGGTCGACTTCGATTTGGAGAAATTCACACCGGACCAACTCCTTCAGGAACCCTAAACCATTAGTTTACTTATGACGGCTCAGATTATTGATGGCAAAGAAGTTGCCAAGACGGTTCGCAAGGCGCTGAAGCAGCGAATCGCCGCTTTAGCCGAGCGCGGTATCCAACCGGGACTGGCTGCCGTGTTGGTTGGTGATGATCCGGCGTCGGCCACCTATGTCAACTCCAAAGCGAAAGCCTGCGAGAAACTCCGTCTCTATTCACAGGTGATCACAAGACCGAGTAAAACGAGCCAGCGGGAACTGTTGGAGATCGTGGCCGAGTTGAACAACAACCCCAGGATCCACGGCATCCTGGTACAATCACCATTGCCGAAGCAGATTGACGAACTTGCCATCACTCTGGCTATCGACCCGGACAAGGATGTCGATGGATTTCATCCGCACAACGTCGGTCTGATGTTGGTCGGACGCCCCCGACTGCTGCCCTGCACTCCGTTCGGAATCATAAAGTTGATGGAGCATTATGAGATTGATCCGGCCGGAAAAGAAGTGGTGGTGGTGGGACGTTCCAACATAGTGGGGAAGCCGGTGGCCGCCATGCTCCTGCAGAAAGGACCGATGGCCAACGCCACTGTGACTGTAGCGCATTCGCGATCACTCGACTTGCCCAGTATCACACGGCGGGCGGACATTCTTATTGCGGCTGTCGGCCATCCGGGGACTGTGACGCCCGACATGATCAAGCCGGGAGCGGTAGTGATCGACGTTGGTGTCAACAGAGTGGACGCTCCCGAGACTGACAAAGGATATCGGCTGGTGGGTGATGTTGACTTTGCCGGTTGCGCCGAGAAAGCGTCCTGGATCACCCCGGTGCCGGGTGGTGTCGGACGGATGACCATCGCCATGTTGATGGTCAACACTGTTACGGCTGCTGAGTTGATCACGTCCTGAGAGTCGGTGTACTAACTCGCGGCGATGACGTTCAGCCCCGGTTAGTCTCTCGGCGAAGTCCAACCTGCCTGCTTTCCCGGACTCCTCTTTGATAATGACAAAATATTCACAAAGACACCTTCGGAATGGTTGCGTTTTGCCAAAAAGCACCTATATTAGCTGCATCATAAGCCCCCGGCGAATTGGCGCGAGTGTCTCCTGGCAATGTTCGGAGCAGACGTCACATTAACCCTGGGTCGTGCGGATTACTACTGGTCGGTAAGAAGGATTGTTCAACGGTGGCTTGGTCTCGTAAATCATCAGGAAGTGAATCTTCGCACCTCGGCGCCTTCGGCCGGAGAATCCTAATCTGTGCGATTGCCACTGCCACGCTACTCGGCTCATCTCACCTTATGGCCCAGGAAGCTGAGGACAGTCTGTACCTGCCTGCCCTGGGAGCGCGAGCCTTGGGTATGGGCGGTACCTCGGTGACATCAACTCACAATCTTTCGACCGCTGCAAGCAACCCGGCCCTGCTCACATACCTGACACCACGGCATTCAATTCTGGATTACCGACACTTGTCCACTCGGGTGCAAGGCCTGTCAATATACGCGGTCAACGAATATGCTGAGCGGGAACTGATGTATGGAGTTGGACTCGACTGGATACGCGCTAACAGGCGAAGCTGGCCCCGTTCTCAATCGACCAGTCGCAATTGGACGTTTCAGCCGATCCTGGGTGTTGCCCGTCTGGTATCCGAGCGAGTGGCGGTCGGTGCTTCTCTCAAACCATCGTGGTGGAAGCTCTACCGTGAGGATGACTTCACCGTCGAAATGGACTTGGGCGTTGCTTATCCTACCCGTTGGCGCGATGTCGATATCGTAGTGGGCGCGGTGGCGCGCGATATCCTGGGGGCGGAAGTCTCTCGACTGGGTAGTGATACGGCTCTGGATATCTCGGCTCTGTTGGGTATAACAGGACGCTACTATACTACAGATAGTCTGTGGGAAGCAACTCTGGCCGCCGAGTTGGAAGCCGTCGAACGGGACTACATTGATGACCCACAGGGGAGGTTTCGCATTGGGGGTGAGTTAGCCTGCTACGAATATTACGATATCCGTCTGGCCGGACGGGTGGGGTATGACGGCGAACATGTGACCGTTGGTCTCGGATTCGGCTGGCGTTTTGTCACTTTTGATTGGGCCAAAACAGCGTGGAGGAAATGCGGTCACGGACAGGCTGTTTCCCTGTCGATCAATCCGCCGGAATTCTGGTCCTGGTTTGAGGGCAAGTTCGGCGCTCATACGCCTACAGTCAATTGGCGCGACTCACTCCCGATCTATCGGGGTGAAGAATTCGATCATTACGGCAGCCTGGCCCGGGATCAGTTCGACGCCGGGCAGTACGATACCGCCTATGTTCTTTTCCATGACGCTCGTGTCTTTGCCGACAGCAGCGATCACGTAGCTCGCGCCGACAGCGGGATCGTACGATCACGGCTCGCCCTGGATCGTCTGCGGGCTGAGGCTGATTCGGTCTTGCGCGTTACCCTCCTGGATTCGTTGTTGCACAAGGAACGTGAGTTCACCGACAGCATGTATCTGTTACTGCTCAGCCAAGCCGACACCTGTTTCCGTCGCCGTGATTATCAGTGTGCCCTGGATCTTCTGGACATGATTCTGTCTGAAAACCCCGCCAACACCGAGGCTCTGAATCTCAAGGGAGATGTACAAAAGGGTCGTGACCTGGAGATCGTTTTCAGTCTGGTGTTGGCCGACAGTGCTGAACGGGAAAAACTGTTAGGGAAAGCTCTCGAGGCCTACCTGCGTATCCTGCAGTTGGATTCGACTCACACCGATGGCGCTACCGGGAAAGAGCGCATCGAGGACAAACTTGAGGCTCAGCGCTATGCCCGTCGCGCTTTGCAGTTATACGAACAGGGCTATCCAGCCGCTGCCCAGACAGCTTTTGATTCCGCCGTGGTGAAAGATGCGTCACTTCAGTCGGCAAGGAACTTCATGGTCGGAACGTTTAGTATTCAGGCGGACACAACCTCACTTGATGACATCGAAAAAGATTCCACTGTCTATCCGTATTACTTGTCGGGGATGGACTTCAATCGCAAGAAAGAATACCAGCAGGCCATCGACGCCTTCAACGAAGTTCTGAAATACTATCCTAACAGTCCGGCGGTTCTCAAGGAAATCAACGAGGCCCGCCAGATGCTTCTAAGGTCGCGCCAGGATTCCACGCAATAGTTTTTAGTGGAACTCTCTGTCGGCCGGTATTAGCTTCTTAGTGATGTTCAAGCGTCCGGTAAAAGAGATCAGCGCCGAATTCTCGGCCGAGGAGAAATACCTTCCCAGCATCCAGCGCACGGTGCGCGAGAGTTGCGTTACCTCTGGTCTGGCCCGCAAGGAGGTCTCGGCGGTATTGCTGGCTACCGAAGAGGCCGCCACCAACATCATTCGGCATGCCTACCTCTATGAGAAGGGTGTCCTGAGACTAAGGATCGTCGTTTACAAGAAGTTGATAGCCATCTCATTGATCGACTTCGGGCGCTCTTTCCAGCCGGAGGGTAAGGGCGCTGTCGATCTTGAGAAACTGATCGAATCGGGGCGCAAAGGTGGGCTTGGCTTCTATATGATTCAGAAGATCATGGACTCGGTGGAGTACATCTCCTCGGCCGGACGCAACGAGTTGCGGATGATCAAGAGGATCAAAACGCGATCTACCGATGGCTATCCATTCCTCAGACGCATGCTGACGCTACGGGTCAAGTTCTCCTTCTGGACCTTTCTCATAATGGCGGTGATCATTGCCGGAGCCTTCTACTACATTGACCGTCGCACTTCGCAGCAGCTACACGACCGACTTGATGAAACCGTGTTCGCCCTGACCAAAACGATTACCGATCAGGCGGCAGGGCATTTGCTGCGCAGCCGCTCGGCCACCGAGTTTGATGAACTGGTGCTCAGTTATACCCGGGCGAATCCGGAACTGCG
>JAUWIB010000111.1 GCA_030605565.1 bacterium | reverse complement strand
ACATAGATCACCAGTGTCTGCTAATAAGAGACCGCTTGTGACATGAATCACAAACAAGGACAGCTGTCAGTTACCATCGAAACACTCAAATAGTACGAGCACAGAGATAGGCATGTCCATCATCATGGACAGAGATAGTGAGCGCATTCACAAACTTACCCGGCGATGAGGGGCCGGACCGACTTCTCCCTTCAGTGTCGGCAGTGTTGAAAAAGCTTCTTCCCTCGTCGTTGCGAGGCCATAAATGGTTCCTTCCGGAGCGCGGCAATCTCTGTCTCGCTGTTTCTACCAACGCTTGAGATTGCCGTGCGCGTTCATGCGAAACGCACGACGGACTCGCTCGCAATGACGGCTCTCTGACTTTATCAACAGCCCCTGTCAACCGGGTGCACAAGCAACTTATACCAGTCACAAAAACTGCCGCAGGGAGAGCCGATATTGTGAAACAGTTCACAATGTCTACCACCGCGCGCACCTTCGAAACGGCCTGAGCATGGACCCCATCGCTCCCTCGTAAGGCCGTTTCAAGTCGCTCCAGCAAACTCTCAAGCCAAGATAAACACCGCCACCGACCGCCCTGAAGTTCGAAGACGGGCGTCGGGCGGGGTCGCCCGAAACAACCCCAAAAAAACAGCCTCCAACCACTATAGATTGTGAACCAATTCACAAACAGCCAGAAGCGGCAACGCAGCGACAGGGGAAGTCGGTTGGTTTGGAAAAGCCGGGGAAGGAAAATCGGGGAGACGAAAAGGTGGCAGGTGCAGGCTTTCTTACTCCTGATATCGAGGGAGTTCGGGCGTCGTTGGGGCCAGGGGGGGTGGACAATCGGCGGGCGGCGGACCGCCATTGAACATATAGTCGACAAGGTGCACCATGTCGGAAATATCGATAACCTCACCAGCGTCACCATCGACATTGCCTTCTTCCAAGCAAGGTGGGGGCAGTCCATCTTGGAAGAAGAATGCAACCAGATAAACCAGGTCGGATATGTCGATCACATCGGCCAAGTCAAAGTCAATGTTGCCTCTAATGGGTGGGAGGCAACAGCCAACGTCACAGGCATCGCCAACGCCATTGCTGTCGGCGTCTTCCTGGCCGGGATTATAGACCAGCGGGCAGTTATCAAGGTCACACGTGTTGGCCGGGAAGCCGGGATTGCCGAACCCGTCACCATCGGTATCGGTGCAGGTATCGCAGGAGTCGCCGACTCCGTCTCCATCAGCATCCTCCTGAGCCGGGTTGTATATGGCAAGGCAGTTGTCACAAGCGTCGCCGAACTGATCACCGTCAAAGTCTGTTTGAGCGGGGTTATATATCGAGGGGCAATTGTCCTGATCGCAAGTGTTGGCTGGGAAGCCGGGATCACCATAGCCGTCGGCGTCTAAATCGGTGCAGACATCACAACTGTCACCAATGCCGTCACCGTCTGAGTCGACCTGACAGGGATTAAAAAGGTCCGGGCAATTGTCCTCGGGGCAAGTGTTACTTGGGAAACCTGGATCTCCGAATCCATCACCGTCGGTATCGGTGCAGGTGTCGCATGGATCGCCGATGCCGTCGCCATCAGTGTCGAGTTGGCTGGGGTTGTAGATGGCGAGGCAGTTGTCGCAGGAGTCGCCGACCGAATCGAGATC
Source organism: bacterium (assembly GCA_030605565.1). Taxonomy (GTDB): domain Bacteria; phylum Zixibacteria; class MSB-5A5; order GN15; family FEB-12; genus JAJRTA01. Next base: position 11,800 of record JAUWIB010000111.1, on the reverse strand, counting down.
GATGTCCTCCTGGTCTGGATTGAATACGGAAGGACAGTTATCATCCGGGCAGTGGTTTTCGGGGTGGTCGGGGTCGCCGAAGCCGTCACCGTCAGAATCAATGCAGATGTACTCAATTCGGGCCAGCTTTGTAACGAAGGCATCAAAACCGCCCATCAGTGAATCCTGCACCGGATCAAGGGTGGGGAAGTCCGCTGAGCCGGTGTATCCGACCACATAAGCATTCAGGCTGGTATCGACCCGTATTCCATACCCGAAGTCATCACCGCCAATACCGCCCAGGTAGGTCGAATAAATTAAGGAGTCGCCATCACCACTAAGTGCTGTGATAAAGGCGTCGTATCCAGCGCCGAAAGCTGGGTCGAAAGCTTCCACGGTCGGGAAATTCTGCGAATTTGTCGCTCCCGTTACGTAGGCCTCGCCGTTTTGATCGACGGCGATCCCAGAGCCGAATTCCACATTCCAGCCGCCGAGCATGGTACTATAAGCCAGTGAATCTCCAGACGGGCCAAGCTTGCTGATGAACACCATCAAGTAGCCCTGGAATACAGAATCATACGCATTAACGGTAGGGAAATCGCTGGAAAGCGTATATCCGGTGAGATAAGCGCTACCGAATACATCTACATCTACGGCGAGTGCGAGATCATCGCCAGTGCCTCCCAGGAAGGTGCTGTAGACAAGGCTTCCGCCTGTAGTGTCGAACCTGGTGACGAAGGCATCACCATAGGTCGTGCCTCCTCCATAAGTGGCATCGTAGGCAGCTTCGGTCGGGAAATCAGCGGATGCGGTATATCCGGTTACCACGGCCGCTGAATCAGGGCTGATAGCTACTGATGCTGCGTAGTCGTTACTGCTGCCGCCAAGATAAGTGCTGACCTCAAGAGCGCCCTCGGGGCTAAGCCGAGCCATAAATGCATCCTGGTTGCCGCCGAGACTGTTGTCGTAGGGCGTTGCCGATAAGGTGAAATCTTCTGACGCTGTGTTCCCGACGAGGTAAACTCTGCCTGCATCATCAACTGCCAGGCCGGCGCCAGCGTCATCGTTGCTACCGCCGAGGTAAGTCGAGAAAAGCAACGAATCGCCGGCTGGAGACAGCCTGAGGGCGAAGGCGTCCCGACCGCCTGAGTTGGACGATTGAACCGCCTCGATCACCGGAAAATCTCCGGAAGCTGTTACGCCCGTAAGGTAGGCAGAACCATCATCGTACACTGAGATTCCAACGCCGCGGTCATCGCCTTCGGCGCCGCCGAGGTATGTGCTGTATATCAGTGAATCACCAGTGGCCGAAAGCTTGAGCACAAAAACATCATGGGAGGAGATGGTGGTATCATAATAGGTGCTGTCGAGCGCATCAGCCAGGGGGAAGTCGAGCGAGTTGGTATAGCCGGCGATGTACGTGCAGCCCGCCGAGTCAATCGCAACGCCACGCCCATAATCATTGCCGCCGCCGCCAACAAAACCGCTAAAAGACAAAACGGGATCAATCACCAGTGGTAGCGAAGAGTCATAATCGGGTCCCAGGTCAAAGCCGAAGGTATTATCCCCATACAGGAGATAGTCCGCAGTCACACTGATCTGAGTCTCACTGTCGAGTTGGTAGGTCACGGGTCGCGTCTCGATCATCCGGCCGAAGGCGGTACTGATTACTAAATCACCGGCGGCACTAATGGAGAGCGAATCGATGCCGTGGTACTGGAGCCTGATCTGGCTGGGGTCGGCAAATGACGATACTACGAAATCGTATTCGAGGTGAGCATAGATGCCCTTGAACTTCAGGTCGATCCCAGGGTATATCTGCCGGTAAGAGACCTCACGGTAGTTGGGTACCTGGAGTCGCCAATTGTCGGGGTTGTCGCCGAGGAAATAGTTGGAGTACGATCCAAGAGCCACCTGGCCGCTGACCGCGGCACCGCTCTGAGCACCCAGCATGGATAACCTGACTATGTGGCCGGCCAGACTGTCCGGCTTATCGGAGATGCGGTAGCCGTAGGCTACCAGAGGATCTTCGTCGGTAGTGGTGTCAAGGAGCCGGGTGAAATGAAAAAACAGGCTGTTCTGTGTAAACCAAACGGTTGCACCACCGGCATCGGCTCGGAAAAGAACAGCATCATGAAACTGACCCGCATTGGCCGTGAACATCAAACCGCAGTCGGTGAGACTCCGAAAGACTACATCATCGGGCTTGGGTTGATCCATCGCATGAGGGCGTTGACGGATCAATCCTCCCAAGACGGCCAACAGGATCAGCGCGGCGATCGTGAAGATAGTTGCTCGCTTCAATAGGTTCCTCTGATGCAGTGTCAATAGATCCGAAGCTGAGCTTCTCAGCAGACATCGGTAAGATAGTTGGTCACATTCTGTTTGTCAATCGATAACGATCTATAGTACCGGTGCGTTCCGATGTCGTCAGGTCGGATGCGATTCATTTCGTGTGTTCTCCAACTATGCCTTCAAAACAATTTCTTTCCTGATAATTAAGATCGGTCATTGCCCGCAAAGCGGCGGGGGACCTCCGGTAAACATAAAGTCAACCAACCAAACCAGATCCGAGACGTCGTTCCCACCATCTCCGTTGCAATCAGCAGCCATGAGGACAGGAGGTTCCAGTCCACCCGCGAACATCCAGTCAACCAGACAGACCAGGTCTGAGATATCGACAGCACCTGTGGGATCGTTGTCGATATTGCCGCAGACATAACCGCCGGTTACGGTCAGCGATCCGTCGTTAATGAATACCCGTGATGTATCGATGACGGCGAACTGGCGCCAGAAAATGTAGGTTGAGTCGTGCGGCTCCCAGGGGTTCACCAATTCCCACTCAAGGCAGGAATCTCCGGCCCAGTCCAAACAGGCATAGAATGCGGTGTCCAACACGGAATCCAGCACGGTGCCGATTACCTGCCCCATTGGATCAGAGAAAGCAAACTCAGAGAGGCTGGATCGAGCGATCAGGATATCCACCGACCTATTAGTAGTCGTATCCTGCACGGCGTCTACGTCCGCGATCACTTTTATCAATGGCAATCCGTTTTGTTGAGGCGAAATACCGGGAGTCGTAGGAGGGGGCGGCCAGTTAGCGATGCCGACGATCTTGACATTGTACGGAGTCCCACCGATATGATTGACCTGAATCAACTCCCAACCTGAACAGAGTGTGCCTGACGTATCGAAACTGAGTTGAAATTCCAGGATGTCCGGGCGACTAAGTTGCAGCCAGATTGAAAACCCTGCCACCGTATCTTCGTAGTTATTCATATAGATGGAGATCGGTACATCGGTGGCGCCGGACTCGGCAGTGGTGTCCATAACCCGAACTTCCAGGAGTGGCGACTGCGGCGTACCGAGAACTGCGCATGGTGCGAGAGTTATCAGTATGACAGCACAATATATGAAACTACGGGCTGGGTTGGCGGTCCTGAGCATCTGGTCTCTCCGGACAGTTTCAGAGCTTCATTTGGTCGATCTTTCGGCCATGTACCGTGGCGTCGACCCCGATATGTAATTAGTGCTGCCGCAACTGGTTGTGAATGCGGCCCCTTCCCGCGCACTGAGACACCTGCCATATAATACAGAATCGACGGCGATTTGTCAAGCTTGACCCTGCACTTCCCATAGATTAGCAAAAGATGAAAACCTGTTGCATTCCGTCCATTACAAGGCAAAACATTCCGGTTCTCCGGCCGATTGATTCGTTCTGCTGTGCCAACTCAACTTCGGCCGGCCACAAGTGGCATTTATCGGGGCGACGCAAGGCCGCCCCCGGTTCTCCGGGAGCGGCCTATACTTACCTGCGATTACTTTATCAGCATCATCTTGCGGGTCTGGTTGAATTGATCGGTCTGCAGGCGATAGAAGTAGACACCCGATGAGACCGGTCGATCCTGCCCGTCATGTCCATTCCAGACCAGTTCGTGTCGTCCGGCCGGCAGCAAGTCATCAACCAATGAGGCCACCTCCTGCCCCAGGATATTGTAGATCGACAGCCTAACCCGAGTTGGCGACGGCAGGCCAAAGGCAATTGACGTACTCGGGTTGAACGGATTAGGATAGTTGGCAGCCAGGTAATAATGGTCCGGTACCAACTCGGACTGTTCGCCAACCTGTCGGGCCACCAGCCGGTAGCTGCCGTCCGGCAGTCGCAGAGAAATATCTGCGCCGACGGTTTGCTGATATCCGTTGTCGTGGCCGATGATTTCGAGTTGATATCCCAGTGACGACAACTCGGTAAGGCCGCCCAGGTCAACCGTTCGCCCGCCGGTTCCGGCGACTGCAAGGGTCCAGTTCACTTCTTGCTCAAACCCTCGAACCTCCTGCCGATAGCGCCCGAAACCCTGATCGAGATCGGATAGTAGCACCAGGGTCTCCTGGCCGCCAGTTGGCGATTCTGGCGGCGCCGGCAGATCGTACTTCGGATCAAACCCGGCGACAGCATCCTCGGCCAGTCCGATAGTAACCGCCGCGTCCCCACAGTTCAGGCTAACAAGGGTGGCTTGGTTGTTGACCGTACCCAGTGACAACGGTGGTTGCGATGAACCGTCCTGAGCTACCGTAGCCATGGGAAGCACATCGGCCAGGCAGAGTTGAAGACCGTCTGCTAACGCTGCGAACCAGTGGCCGTAGCCGGTAAACAGGTTCGGCGTCATAAAATAGTGGTTTCCAAACCAGGCGTAGAAAACCGGTGATACCCAGCCGGCGGCCGCAGCATCCCAGAAAGATAGCTGGTGACCGGCCGAGTCAACCATAGCGGCGTATGCGTCTATCTGGTGCCGGAAGGGACAACCTATAATGTTCCAGCCCAGACGGAGATCGATGCAGACAACACTATCATCCGGCTGTATGGCAGCGCCTTCGTAGTCAACGGTCGTTGTCTGGGGCAACAGCAGCCAGTAGCCCGGACCGCGCCCGATCACTTCATCCGGCGCATAGTACGCGCCGTTCCAACCGTACAACTGGAAAAATAACGCATCGTCACCGAAGACTGCTTCGGGTGATCCGTCCTGCAACAAAAGAGGCGTCGAAACCAGGCTCCATCCGCCGGGGTAGGTCTGGTAAAGAACATCAAAGTCACAAACGCGGATAGTGAACCGAGTTTCGCCTCCGGGGCTGAAGAAATCATAGCCGAAGTGCGCAAAGTCCGCCGACACCAACTGACCAGCCTCGTTGAACAACGAGATCGTGTAGTCAACTGGGTTGGACATATAATGACACTCGAGCGTGACCATAGTGGAGTGATTGGTCTGCACCACCATCTCCCATTCTTTGCACTCCTGCTGTAGCAGGTAACGGAAGTCGGTGGCAAACTCATCGGAGAACTGGTTCCACTCCGGGTGGGGGAAGAAGACCCGTACGTAATCGCCCGGCGGGATGGGCGCCTTGAACTGATCGAGGAGCGGATCAAAACCGTCGGTGGCCGTTGAATTAACGCCAAATCGCGCCGTGAAATCCTCCAGCATAGTACCGGTGTAGGCGTAAATCCCGAGGTCGAACGGGCGGTGGGTAAGCCCTGGCTCAACGGTCAGATTCACCGGCACCACAACCGGAGAATTCTGGACAGTCGGCGATTCAATAGTGAGATGTCCGGTGTGAACTCCGATCGGCATCTGGTCGATATGAACCATCACCACTATTGAGTCCGGAGTATGGCTGCTTGATGGATCATACGAAACCCAGTTGACGTCGGCGCTAACAGTGAAATCATCGGAGACTGGTCCCGTCGATCCGACCCACAAGACCTGCGCGGGCGGATCCGGTTCACCTTCAATTGCGAAGAAATCAAGTTGACCAGGTGTTACTGTCAACTCCGATGGTGGCCGATTGACGATGGTGAAGCAATGCGGTCCGTCCCAGGCCGGGTTTATCAATCCTTGCCCCTGGGCGTACCATTCCCATCTCCCCGTCGGCGGGAACCAGGATGAATCAAGGCAGATAACCCCGCCTTCGTACACAGAATCGATCGGTCCTATTTGTATAGTCAAGGCAACGTCGTCAAAGCCCGGCGGCATACCGCTCCCAAATATCTTTGCGGCTCCGAATCCAACGGTGTCGGCTCCCATGCCGTTTACACTGAAGTGGTTTAGCCACACGCCGAGGTCAAACTGGTCCATTCCGAGACTGCCGGTGGTATCAATTCTGGTGGTTGTCCAGTGAGCACCGGTAGTAGATAGAACCCTGAAGCCATTCACCATACCGCTGTAACTATTCTCATCACCGGTGATGCGCAGGTTAAACGTGATTTCTTCATTTGTCAGGATTTCACCATAACCTACCAAGCCGTCGACGTGGTCGAGCGTCACCGCCGGGCCGCCCGGCAGTACGCGCAGTTCGACCGCAACTATCTCCGGGGAATTGTCCGCCTGCGGTGAGGTGATCCACATCGTCGAAAAATAGGTGCCGGCGCTCAAAACAGAGATGTCAGCCATAACCAATAATGAATCCGGTGTGCTGCCGCCGGTTGGGGCTACGCTTAGCCAGGGGATTGAGTCAAGCACCACGAAGTAGGTCATGGGGTCGGCGTTTGACGAAAGATACAGAACCTGCATTGGCGGGTTGGGTCCACCCTCTGATGCTACGAAAGATAGCGTCTGCGGTGACACGAACAGGCTGTCGCCTGTTATCGGCGCCGAGACTGTGTAGCAGTGAGGTCCATCCCAGGCCGGGAAGGCATTGACACTGCCTGAAGCCGCCCATTTCCAGATGCCCGATGGAGGGTAATAGGACGAATCGAGGCAGATGGTTTTGCCGGAATGGACCGGGTCGATGGGACCGATGGTGATGGTAAAGGCGACATTATCGAATCCTGCCGGCAGTCCCGTAGAGAAAAACCGCAGAGCACCAATGCCGACCGTATCGGCGCCTTGTCCGTCGGCGCTGAACTTGGGCAAGAATACTCCGCCGTCGAATTGGGTCATACCCAGAGTCCCGGTGGTATCATGATGGGTGGCCGACCAAGTCGCCCCGTCGGGGGAATAGATTCTAAAGCCGTTTGCTATGCCATCGAAGTTGGTGTCGGTGGGATTAGACACTCTCAGATGGAATACCACGGCAGATCCGGTCCCTATGGAAGAACCGCCGACCAAACCGTCGACATGATTGAGGCTGATCGACTGACCGTGAGCTTGTCCGATCAGCAACATCGTCAGAGCAATTGCGATCAGTAATACGGTGCGTTTCATTTCGTCCTCCTGTCCTAGTGTGTTTGTCTCTTATCCACTCTGTAGATCTCATGTCACGCTATGTGTGCCTCTTGGGCTTGCCGTTTACATACCGGCCACCCCTCTCTCAGAAAGGCAGCGGGGGATGCCGGCCATCGAATTACAGGTCACACAATCTGATCAGTCTGCCAGCAGGTCCAGGGTCGGTATTGCCGACTAACGGGAGTTGTCAGCAAAGCTATTGACATCTGCAATATAGCGATTTTCCCGCGAGTGGCAAGGGAATTGGCGGCAGTGCCCTCCGCCGGGCCGCCCGGCGCGTCATCTCGGGTGATTACAGTTCAGTGCTCGTACAATCTCCAACGGCTATGCCATGTCTCAAAGAATAGCCACCCCCGTTTCTAACAGGGGTGGCTATATTGTTCAATGTCGTATCAACGTCTCATGCTTACCAGGGGCAATCAGGCGGCTGTGGACCGCCACCAAACATATAGTCAACCAGGTAAACCAAATCAGCAATGTTGATTTCACCACTACCGTCGACGTCACCCTCCTCGAAGCAGGGCGGCTCGGGACCGCCGGCGAACATATAATCAACGAGGTACACAAGGTCGGCGATGTTCGGTTGATCGCCGTATTCGCCGTCAACGTCGCCGCGCATGCCTTCACAGCAACCGTCGCAGGCATCGCCGATACCATCCTCGTCAGAATCGGCCTGATCCGGGTTGTAGACATCGATGCAGTTGTCGCAGGAGTCACCGACACCGTCGACGTCCTGGTCTTCCTGATCCGGGTTGAAGTAATTGACGCAGTTGTCGCAGGCGTTGCCGACCAGGTCACCGTCGTCGTCAAGCTGATCGGGATTGTAGGTGTTGGGGCAATTGTCGTCAGGACAGGTATTGGCCGGGTAGCCGGGATTGCCGTAACCGTCACCGTCGGTATCGGTGCAGTCATCGCAGGCATCACCGATGTCGTCACCGTCGGCGTCACCCTGACCCGGATTGTAGACATCCGGACAGTTGTCTTCAGGACAGGTGTTGGCGGGGAAGCCGGGGTTGCCATAGCCGTCACCGTCAGTATCGGTACACTCATCGCAGGCGTCGCCAATGTCGTCACCATCGGCATCATCCTGATCCGGGTTGTAGACGTTGGGGCAATTGTCTTCAGGACAGGTGTTGGCCGGGAAGCCGGGATTACCGTAACCGTCGTTGTCGGTGTCGGTGCACTCGTCGCAGGCATCACCGATGCCATCAGCATCAGCATCCGCCTGGTTCTCGTTATCCACCGTTGGGCAATTGTCGCAGACGTCGCCGTGACTGTCGTTGTCGGAGTTTAACTGATTCTCATTGTCATCAGTCGGACAGTTGTCACAGGCGTTGCCGAAGGTATCATTGTCGTCGTTTGCCTGGTCCTCATTATCGACGGTCGGGCAATTGTCGCAGACATCACCGTGACTATCGCTGTCAGCGTTTAACTGATCCTCATTGTCATCAGTCGGACAGTTGTCACAGACATCACCGTGACTGTCGCTGTCGGCGTTGGCCTGGTCGTTATTGCTCACCGTCGGACAGTTATCACAGACATCACCGAAATCGTCACCGTCGGCGTTGGCCTGGTCACTGTTGCTTGTGTCCGGGCAATTGTCACAAACGTCGCCGACACCATCGCTGTCGGTATCTTCCTGCCCGGGATTGTAGGTATTGGGACAGTTGTCCTCAGGGCAGATGTTGGCCGGGAAGCCGGGGTTACCGAAACCGTCGTTGTCGGTGTCAGTGCATTCATCACAGACATCGCCGATCCCATCAGCATCCGCATCCGCCTGGTCCTCGTTGTCGACGGTGGGACAGTTATCGCAAACATCACCGTGACTGTCGGTGTCGGAGTTCAACTGGTCCTCATTGTCATCAGTCGCACAGTTGTCACAGGCGTTGCCGTGCGTATCAGTGTCCGAATTGGCCTGGTCTTCGTTGTCGACGGTCGGGCAGTTGTCACAGACGTCACCGTGACTGTCGTTGTCGGCGTTGGCCTGGTCGTTGTTCGGAACCGTGGGGCAATTATCACAGGCATCGCCGTGATCATCACCGTCAGCATTGGCCTGATCAGTGTTGCTTACGGTCGGGCAATTGTCGCAGACGTCACCGACATTATCGCCATCGCCATCTTCCTGGCCGGGGTTCGAGTTGTTCGGGCAGTTGTCGCAGACGTCACCGACATTATCGCCATCGCCATCTTCCTGGCCGGGATTATAGGTATTGGGGCAGTTGTCATCCGGACAGGCATTGTTCGGAAAACCGGGGTTACCGTAGCCGTCGCCGTCGGTGTCAGTGCATTCATCGCAGACATCGCCGATCAAATCGCCGTCGTAGTCTTCCTGGTCAGGATTGTAATCTGTCGGACAGTTGTCCACATCGCCGCACACGCCGTCGGCGTCGATGTCGTTGTCCGGATCATTGGGGCACGGGTCACAGACGTCGCCCATGCCGTCATTATCGGCGTCGGTCTGGTTGGGGTTGTAATCATTGGGGCAGTTATCACAAGCGTCACCGACGTCGTCGTTATCGGCATCGGCCTGGCTGGGATTGTCGACATAGGGACAGTTGTCACAGGCGTCGCCGAATTCGTCGTTGTCGCTATTCTCCTGCCCGGGGTTGTAGTCGTTTGGGCAGTTATCACAGGCGTCGGCCCAGGTGTCGTTATCGGTATCCGGAGTCGGATTATCCCAGCAGGCGTCGATAAGGAAGCAATGCGGCCCGTCCCAGGAGGGGAAGTAGCCGGGATGGCCGGCGACCGCCCACTTCCAGGTGCCGGTGGGCGGGAAGTAGGATGAGTCGAGACAGATCGTTTTGCCGTTGTCGGCATCGGCAATCGGTCCGATTGTGATTGTGTAAGCGGTGTCATTGAAATCGGCCGGGAGGCCCGCTGCGGTCGATCGGGATCCTGAAAAGGCCACTGTATCCGCACCACAACCGTTGACGCTAAGAGCGAATATCTGGAAAATGAGGTTGAAAGCACTCCCCCAGGCCAGGGTGCCGAGAGTGTCTCCAACCGTAGTGGTCCAGCATGCGCCGTTGTCTGAGTACACTTGGAAGCCATTGGCGATGCCGTCGACGTCGGCTCCGGTGTTGTTATTAATGTGAAGATAGAAGACGATCTGGGTGTCAGTTGGCAGTCGTCCCTGAGCTGTCAGGCCGTCCACGTGATCCAGTGTGAAGGCCCCGTCCTGCGCTTGCGCCGAGACGGCAAAAACCATCAGCGCTGCGGCCACAAGTTTCAACAATGCGCCTCTCATGTGTGCTCCTCCTCTGAAGGGGTGATTGGTGAAGAAAATCCTGAGTACATTCTTATTAGTATATGTTTGAACCTGCTTATGCTTGACAACGATAAAGATAACCATACTACTCGGTGTTTGTCAAGCTAAATGTTGTTCCTGCAACCCCATGCGCGTTTGCAAATCACTCTTCTTGTCACATGCAACTCCTGAAAACGCGCATTGCCCAAGCGGCTTTTTGAGGTTGTGGCCGTGTGACGCCGTTCGTATCTTTTACCTAAAGCGACAACTCAACACGCTGAGAAAGACAACCGATGGATAAAAGAACCAGCAACATTGTACTGATTGGCATGATCGCTGGAGCTGTGCTGGGCGTTATGGGCGGGCTATGGCTGGGTGATTTCATGATGAGCATCAAGTTCCTCGGCACGATTTTCTTGAACGCCCTCAAGATGGTGGTCGTGCCGTTGATTGTCGCGTCAATAATCGTTGGCGTCACTTCTCTGGGTGACATTCGAAAGCTGGGAAGAACAGCCGGGAAGACATTAGCATATTATATGTTCACGACCAGTTTCGCGGTATTGATCGGGATAATACTGGTCAATCTCGTGAAGCCGGGGGAGGGGGTGCCACCTATCGGAGCGGCCATCCCGGAGTTCGTTGGAGGGGGTAGGGGATCGACGATAGTTGACGTTATTGTCGGCCTCGTCCCGGACAACATTTTCAGAGCCGCGGCCGAAGGTAAGATTCTTCCGCTTATCGTGTTCTCGCTTATCTTTGGTGGTGTTCTGACTGTTATCGGCAACAAGGGCAAGCCTGTTGTTTCATTCTTCGAAGGCGTCAACGCCGCGATAATGAAAATCGTTATGCTGGTTATTTATTTCGCCCCGGTCGGTATCCTTGCTTTGATCGGTGGCATCGTCGCCGAAAACCGCGAGTCGGTGAGCGAACTGGTCGCTGCCCTGGGTCTGTACGCTCTGACCGTCATCATCGGCCTCTTGATTCATGCCGTAGTAATTCTGCCGATTCTCCTGAGAGTCTTTGGCCGAAGGAACCCGTTCGGCTATTTCCTGAACATGGGCCAGTCACTGGCCACGGCTTTTACCACCGCTTCTTCCTCTGCGACCCTGCCGGTCACAATGGAATGTGTGGAGCAGAAGAACAAAGTCGACGAAAAGGCGGCGTCATTTGTTTTGCCTCTTGGGGCGACTATCAATATGGACGGCACGGCACTCTATGAAGCGGTGGCGGCTCTGTTTATCGCCCAGATATATGGTATCGATCTCTCGATCGGCGCGCAGGTCATAATATTCTTTACTGCCACCCTGGCTTCGATTGGTGCGGCGGCTATTCCCGAAGCCGGGCTGGTCATGATGAG
>JAUWIB010000079.1 GCA_030605565.1 bacterium | reverse complement strand
GCTCGGACGCATTGCCTCCGATGAAGTAAAAGCAAAGATCATTCACCACGGTGTGGGTGCTATCACCGAGTCCGACGTTCTCCTGGCGGCCGCTTCTGATGCCATCATCATCGGCTTTCAGGTGACGCCCGACTCTCGCGCCCGTGAGGTGGCGCAGCGCGAACGTGTCGATATCCGCGTGTATGACGTCATTTATGAAGTCGAGGAAGACATCCGCAAAGCGCTGGAGGGTCTGCTGGCGCCGAGTATTTCCGAGAACTTTGTCGGCGCCGCCGAAGTACGTAATCTGTTCAAGGTTCCGAAAGTCGGGGTCATTGCCGGCAGCTACGTCAAAGAAGGTCGCATCAATCGCCGGGATCGTATCCAGATTGTGCGCGACGGCAAGAAAGTGTACAGCGGTCGATTGGTTTCCCTGAAGCGCTTCAAGGATGATACCGGCGAGGTCAAGGAAGGCTTCGAATGCGGCATCGGCATCGAGAACTTCAACGACCTCAAGGTGGGGGATATCATTGAGGCTTATGAGATCGTCGAAACGGCGCGGACGCTATAGTCGGGAAACTTCTTGGTAACGGTTATCTTGACCATGCGATTGGAGCTTCCCCCGATCGGTTCGCTGAAGGAAAAGCGGCGTATTCTCAAGTCACTGCTGACGCATTTGCGCAACGACTTCAATGTTTCAATTGCTGAAGTCGGCGACAACGATGTATTCAGGAGGGCCCTGGTTGGATGCGCTGTAGTGTCGAACAGCAGCAGCTTTGGCCATCAAGTAATAGCCAAACTGGTGAGAAGAGTCGAATCGGCCCCACAAATCGTGTTGGTCGATTACCAGACGGAGACTTACTGAGCATGAGACAGTTCCGGCGCGCCGACCGAGTCGGTGAAGAAATATTGAGAGTGGTCTCCCGATTGTTCGAGGGTGAGTTGAGTGATAAGGTAAAAGGTATGGTCACGTTCACCCAGGTGCGACTGACTACTGATCTGCGCTATGCCACCGTTTACTACTCAGTGCTTGGCGGCGATAAGGATCGCACAGCGATCGAAGAAAGGTTTCAGCAAATAAGTGGACGCATCCGCCATCTCGTGGGTCGGCAGATGCAGATTCGCCATATTCCTGAGTTCAAGTTCAAGTATGACCCGTCGGTCGAAGAAGGTATCAAGATTGAACGATTGCTCAATGAGATCAAGAGCAACAAAGATAACAGATAGCGCTCCTGACGGCCAGGTCGATCTGGTGTCGCGCATCAGGCAGCTTCTGGAGAACAGCCGCCGAATTCTCGTGGTCACCCACGTGGATCCCGATGGTGACGCCCTCGGCACGCAACTCGCATTCGCCTCCTATTTGCGCCATATCGGCAAGGAGCCGGTCCTTGTACGGGATGACGTCGTTCCCGACAAGTACAGGTTTCTGTCGGGTGTGAACGATGTGCCGACAGTTGACGGGATCGACGGTAACCTTGAATTCGACACGGCCCTGGTACTTGAGTGCCCCGTGATTGCCAGGACGGGCCGAGCGGAACGATTCTTGAACGACGATGTAACGATTATCAATCTTGATCATCATCAGGATAACGGCGGCTTTGGTGACGTTAACTGGATCAACAGCAAGGCGTCTTCAGTCGGAGAGATGGCTTACGAGTACTTCATGCAGGTCGGATATGATATCTCACCGGTGGTTGCGGAGTACCTCTATACGGCCATCCTGACCGACACCGGGCGATTCCGATACTCTAATACCAGCGCTCGGACAATGGAGATTGCGGGTCAGCTCATAGATGCGGGCGCCGACACCCAGAAGATTTGTGATCTGATCTATTACGATATGCCGCCGACTACCACTATGCTGGTGGGAAGGGTTCTTAGTGGCGTTGAGTTTTTTGATCAGGGACGCATCTGTCTTCTCACCCTGACCCTGAAGATGCTTGCCGAAACCGGTGCACACAAGTCGGAGACTGAAGGTCTCGTCGACTTTACTCTGTATAACAAGGGTGTTCTGGCCGGTGCTCTTCTGCGCGAAATCGACCATCAACGAACCAAGGTATCACTCAGGTCCAAAGAACGTATTGACGTGGCATCACTGGCTGCGGTTCACGGCGGAGGCGGCCATTTCAACGCTGCCGGATGCATGTTGTCTTTGCCGCTGGCAGAAGCGAAGGCAGAAGTGTTGCGTTTGTTTACGAGTAACGGCTATGAATAAGCGGGCTCATACTTACAACGGCGTGTTGCTGGTTGACAAACCATCGGGCATCACCAGCCATGATGTTGTCCAGCGGCTGCGCAAGCTGCTTGACCAGCGGCGGATCGGCCATACCGGAACACTCGATCCCCTGGCTCAGGGGCTGTTGGTGGTCTGCCTGGGCAGTGCCACCAAGATCGTGCGCTTCCTGACGGGGTGGGACAAAACGTACGAGGCCGATATCGTTCTTGGCCGGAGTTCGAAGACTTTCGATAGCGAAGGCATAGATAGCTCCGAGCCACACCAAACGCCGCCGGAGTTGACGAAGTCCGAGATCGAAAAACTACTCGACCAGTTCCGAGGCAAAATAGTCCAGCGAGTGCCGGCATACTCAAGTGTGCGCGTTGGCGGACAACGGTTGTACGATCTGGCCCGCCGAGGAACGGATGTCACGCCTCCGTCGCGCGAGGTTGAGATCAAGTCACTTCGCTCTCTGAGTTATGAAAGCCCACATTTGCAACTGAACGTAACCTGCTCCAAGGGTACCTATATCAGATCGCTGGCTAATGATCTCGGCGACGCTATCGGTTGCGGCGCGTATTTGGCGGGTTTGGTGCGTCGGTCGGTGGGCGGCTTGCATTTGGAGGACGCCCTGTCTCTGGACCAAATTGACCAGCGGCATACCGAAGGTAAGCTTCGGGATTATCTCCTGCCCTGTCATCGGGTGTTGGATTTCGCCGCCATAAGGGTTACAGATGATTTCAGCAGGCGCGTGCTCGATGGTTGTGACCTCAGCGAGACCGACATCATGCACATTGATGGATCCTTTGAAGCCGGCGATACCATCTTACTCAAAGACCGTGGCGGGGTCGTACTGGCGGTTGGCACAGCCGAGGCGCCGTCACACGCTTTCAGTTGCGCCAAGGGGAACTCACTTTTTGAATATGTACGGGTATTGAATTGAGTTTGCAGGTTATCAGAGGATTGGAGAATTACACGGCGCCGACCGATCGCGGCGTCGTGGTGACTATCGGCACCTTCGATGGAATTCACCTGGGACACCAGGAGATTCTCAAACAGGTGGCAGTCGCTACCGGTGAAAGTGGTTACCACCCGGTGCTGATCACTTTCCACCCCCACCCTCGGGTTCTGGTAACGCCGGACGACGCTCCGTTGCTCCTGACAACGCTGGAGGAAAAGGAACGGAGTCTGAGACAGTACTTCCAGGGAACCATGCTGGTTCTTGATTTCAACGCCGATCTGCAGAATCTCAGCGCCCGTGAATTCGTCGAGAAGGTGCTGGTTAACCGCCTCGAATTGAAACGGCTGGTGGTGGGGTACGATCACGCTTTCGGAAAAGACCGTAGCGGTAGTATCGTCGAGTTGAAGGA
Organism: bacterium; assembly: GCA_030605565.1. GTDB lineage: Bacteria > Zixibacteria > MSB-5A5 > GN15 > FEB-12 > JAJRTA01. Next base: position 18,135 of record JAUWIB010000079.1, on the reverse strand, counting down.
ACTTGGGAAAGAGTTCGAGTTTGAGGTTGATGTGGTAGCTCCCGTCAAGGTAGATGGGGACTGTGTGTCTTCGACGCAGATTCGCTGGCTCCTCAGGCGTGGTATGTTGGACCGTGCTCTTGAGTTGCTGGGCCACCCTCTGGCTATTCACGGAATAGTGGAGAAGGGGATCGGACTGGGACGCAAGTTGGGCTATCCGACTGCCAACGTGCGCTATGGTCCTCGCAAGCTGTTGCCGACTCAGGGCGTCTACTCCTGTCGCGTCCACGTTGGACATGTGAAGAGGGAGGGGATGCTGTTCATCGGTCGCAATCACTTCAACCCGGAAGCAAGGATAACAGTCGAGACGAACCTCTTTGATTTTGATGAAGATATTTACACGCGGGAACTGTATGTATATCCAACTCACTACATACGGCCTAACCGCAAATTCGAATCGACCGACGCACTGGTCGAGCAGATCAAACAGGACAAGAGAGAAGTATTGAGCATAATTGAAAAGGAGAAGCGAAATGTCAGTGATCAGAGAGCGGAACGCTCAAATCATCTCTGAGAATCGGTTGCATGAGAAGGATACTGGCTCGCCGGAAGTGCAGATTGCACTTCTCACCGATCGCGTCAGCCATCTGACCGAACACATGAAGGCACACAAGAAGGACTTCCATACGAGACTGGGACTCTTGAAGCTTGTGGGCAAACGTCGCCGTTTGCTGGACTATCTAAAGCGATCCGATGTTGAAAGCTATCGCCAGGTGATTGCCAACCTCGGACTGCGCCGCTAAGTGGAACTGGGAAATAAAATAGGATTGAGAAACATGCCTCATAAAGTAGAGTTTGAATTGGGTGGTCGCACGATGACTATTGAAAGCGGCCTGCTGGCCAAGCAGGCCAATGGCGCCGTAACAATCAGATACGGCGACTCAATGGTTATCTCCACCGTCTGCGGAAACACTGAACCGAGACTGGGATTTGACTTCTTCCCGCTGACCGTAGAGTATCGCGAAAAGTCGTATTCAGCCGGTAAGATCCCCGGCGGATTTTTTAAACGTGAAGGTCGTCCCTCCGAGAAGGAGATTATCTCGGCAAGGATTATTGATCGGCCGATTCGACCGCTTTTCCCTGACAACTTCCGCGGCGAAACGCAGATCATCAACTTCATCATTTCACATGATCAGCAGAACGACACCGATGTCCTGGCTCTTACCGGTACCGGAGCGGCGCTGGCGATCTCAGACATTCCGACTGCCAAAACAATCGCCGGTGTTCGGGTGGGCCGCCTTGATGGACAGTTGACCATCAACCCGACCATGGGTCAGTATGACGAATGCGATCTGATGATCATATTGGCGGGCTCAGCCGACGCCATCACGATGGTTGAGGGCGGCGGTCGTGAAGTCAGCGAGGATGAGATCGTCGAAGCCATAGCATTCGGTCACGATAACATCAAGATGATCCTTGAGAAGATCGAAGAACTCAAGCAGATGTGCGGTAAGGAAACCTTCGATTACACTGAGGTTAAGATCGATGAAGCCCTGATTGCCAAGGTGAAGGATTCAGTTGGTGACAAGCTTGACGGTTTCAATCGCATTGCCGACAAAGATGAACGTCGTGATGAAAAGAAGAAACTGAGAACGCAGATTATTGAGGCGCTGGCTGAGGAATTTCCGGAGGGTGAAGGGGATATCAAGACTGTTTTCCATGATCTCGACTCGGACACCATGCGTCGCATGATTCTCGACGAAGGTGTACGAATCGACGGTCGCGGTCCCGACGACGTCCGCGAGATTACCTGTCTCACGGGCTTCCTGCCCCGGACTCATGGTTCGGCCGTGTTCACGAGGGGGCAGACTCAGGCGTTGGTAGCTGTTACCCTGGGCACCAAGATGGACGAACAACGATTGGACGAACTGGACGGCGAGTCGACCAAGAGCTATATGCTCCATTACAACTTCCCGCCATTTTCCACCGGTGAGACCAAGCCGATTCGGGGCACCAACCGTCGCGAGGTTGGCCACGGTGTGCTGGCCGAACGGGCGCTGCTCCCGGTCATCCCGACCGAGGAAGGCTTCCCGTACACGGTCAGGGTGGTCTCCGACATTATGGAGTCGAATGGTTCGTCATCTATGGCCTCCGTTTGCGGCGGCTCGCTGGCTTTGATGGACGCCGGAGTGCCGATCAAGTCGGCCGTTGCCGGCATCGCCATGGGACTGATCAAGTCGGATGATAAAGTAGTTATCCTGACCGACATCCTGGGCGACGAGGATCATTTCGGCGATATGGATTTCAAGGTTACCGGCACCACCGAAGGTGTCACGGCCATCCAGATGGATATCAAAATAGCCGGTCTCGATGTGGAGACGATGCGCCAGGCCCTTCAAAAGGCGCGCACGGCCAGGTTGCACATTCTTGAAAAGATGAATGCGACTATCCCCAAACACCGTGATCAGCTTTCCGAGTTCGCTCCTCGCATTATCAGTATCAAGATACCGCCGTCGAAAATCGGCGATGTTATCGGCCCCGGCGGCAAGATCATTCGGTCTATCGTGGAAGAGACCGGCGCCAAGATCGACATCAGCGATGACGGTACGGTGCTGATTGCATCGGTTGACGGCGAGGCCGGACGCCTGGCGATGGAACGTGTTCAGGCTCTGTCTGAGGAAGCTGAAATCGGCAAGACGTATAGTGGCGTTGTGCGCCGCACAACGGCCTTTGGCGCCTTTGTCGAGATCATTCCGGGCACCGACGGACTCGTGCATATCTCGGAGATTGATAACGTCCGTATAGATCGAGTTGAAGACGTTCTTAATGTCGGAGATCGTGTTGACGTCAAGGTGATCAATATCGACGGCGACGGCAAGATTCGGCTTTCTCGAAGGGCGCTCCTGGATGGCTACAACCCGGGAGACCAGGGAGGAAGAGGGGACTCCAGAGACCGCCGTGATCGTGATCGGACCAGTCGGTCCCGTTAACGTCGGCGAACGAACGGAGTTCTGAATTCATGCCGACTTATCGCAAGACTGTGCTGAAAAACGGACTGAGGGTCATTACCGAAAAGCGACCCTCGGTCCGCTCCGTTTCGCTGGGAGTGTGGATTGATGTGGGTTCGCGGCATGAAGCGCCGGATGAGAACGGCATCACGCACCTGATTGAACACATGGTGTTCAAAGGCACCCGCAAACGATCCGCCAAACAGATTGCAGCTTCTCTTGAGTCTTTAGGCGGGGCGCTGAATGCGTTCACTTCGCGTGAACAAACCTGTTACACCGCCCGCATCATAGATGAGCACCTTGATACGGCCGTAGACGTACTGGCTGACATCAGTTGTCGCGCCAGTCTGACGCCGACTAATCTCAAGAGAGAGAAGCTGGTCATCTGTGAGGAGATCAAAGAGGCGGATGAGAACCCGTCCGATCACATCCACGATCTGTTTTCGCAGACTTTCTGGGGTGGACATCCCTTGGGTCAGCCGATTCTTGGCTCGATGGAAAACGTCCTGGGTATGTCGCGCTCCCGCATAGTGAAGTACATCAAGCGCCATTACCGTTCAGATTCCATCGTGATAGCTGCGGCCGGCAATGTGGTACACGAGAAACTTGTCAGGCTGGTTCGAAAGAACTTTGATTTCGCTTCGGGCGTCGCTGAGGTTGCTGTTGCTGCAGAACCGCCTGACACCGCCAGAGTGAAACACTCGCCGTCGGACAACGGCCAGACCCATTTCTGTATCGGCTATCCGGGGATACCTTTCGCCGAGCGTGACAAACTGGCTGCTATCTTGTTGACCACTTATCTGGGTGGCGGCATGTCCTCGGTGCTGTTTCAAAAGGTTCGCGAGGAACGTGGACTGGCGTATTCCGTGTTCGCTTTTCATGATTCCTACCGTGATGCCGGCATATTCGGCGTCTATATGGCCACTGACAAAAACCGCCTGCACGAGGCATACGATGTAGTCGCCAGGGAGTTGCGCAAGGTCAGGAAGGGGCGCTTGTCTGCGACACGGCTTGATCGGATCAAGAACCAGGTGCGTGGTCAGTTCAGTCTTAGTCTGGAATCCACAGCCTCACGTATGTCACGCCTGGCACGTAACGAACTGATGTTGGGCAAACAGATATCGATCAATCGGACGCTGAAGGAAATCGATCGGGTGACTCCGAGCCAGGTACTTGAGATCGCCAATCGTATGTTAGACGATTCCAAGTTGGCGATTGCCACTCTCGGACCGGCCGACGCTCGGATATTCGACCATGTCAAGGGAACAAGATCCTGATAACCAACGACGGCTTCCGGGTCGTACGGTCATTCTCGCCTTCCACAAAGTCCAAGCATCATTCAGCTACGGCGCCACCAATTTTTCGCCGTCACGATTGAAGAACCTGCTGACAGTTTTCATACAGCGCGGCTTCCGACTCGTCTCGCTTCAGGAGGCTATAGAGCGCCACGAACCTAAGACGTTGGCCGTTAGCTTTGATGATGGCTACGCACACCTGGGCGACACGCTGCCGGTTCTCGTCCGGGAATTCGGTTTCGCACCGACGGTTTTTATTCCCACCGGGTATCTGGGCTGCGATAACACGTGGGATTATAGCTCTGTCTTTCGTCGCACCCGGCATCTCGATGCTGCGGCTATCAGATATCTGGCCGCGGCCGGTGTAGAATTCGGTGCTCACGGGCATCGACATATCGACCTGACCAAGTGCAATGACAAAGAGTTGAGGGATGAACTCGACCGCCCTCGGAAAATGCTTGAGGACATCCTGGGAGCGCGGGTTATCAGCCTCAGCTATCCGTTTGGGAGAACTAACAGCACGGTCACCCAGGAAGCGAGCCGCGCCGGTTATCGATACGGCTTAACTATGCGCTTTCCAAAACCAACAGACCTTCCGATTGCAACCGGTCGACTGCCAATCTACGGATACGATACCACGTTGTCTATTTTGCGGAAAGTAGAGGGTGGTCGCTTGTACGCTCTTGAGAAATTGAAAAGCAGCATCACCAACCGTCTCTCAACAGGTACCTCGCTCTGGCGAAGAGTCACCGGTCGTTGACAGGCTTCACTCCATGCGGCTCCTTAGACATGAATGTCTTGCGCAGGCTGGGTCTTTTTGCTAATATGGCCGACAATAATTGAATGTGAACAAAGGAAGTGCCCCAGTGACTTCTGTCGACGAGACTAAACGAAAATACGACTTCAAATCCATCGAAAGCAAATGGCAGAAAGCCTGGCAGGATCAGGATCTGTACGCCGCTCCCGATATGCCGGATGTGGACAACAAATTCTATATGCTGGTGATGTTTGCCTATCCTTCCGGCGACATGCACATGGGCCACTTTCGCAACTATATCATCGGCGACGCCGTGGCTCGTTATCAGATGATGCAGGGGAAAGCAGTGCTGCATCCGTTCGGATGGGATGCTTTCGGTCTTCCGGCCGAACGTGCGGCTATCGATCACGACATACACCCGCGTCAGTGGACACAGCAAAATGTCGCTGTCTCGCGGGCAACGCTCCAGAAAGCCGCCATTTCCTACGACTGGTCACGCGAAATCAACTCCAGCGAACCGGACTATTACAAGTGGACCCAGTGGCTCTTTATTCAGCTTTTCAACAAAGGGCTGGCTTACCGTAAGCGCGGTTTTGTGAACTGGTGCCCCACCGACCAGACGGTGCTGGCCAACGAGCAGGTCAAAGAGGGTCGCTGCGAGCGCTGCGATACCCTGGTGGAGAAGAAGGATCAGGTCCAGTGGTATTTCAAGATCACTGAGTACGCTGACCAGTTGCTGGACGATCTGGACAACCTTCCCAACTGGCCGGACAGTGTCAAGACCATGCAACGCGAGTGGATTGGTCGATCCCACGGGGCCGAGGTCGATTTCACTATTGAGGACACCGGAGAGAAACTGCCAATCTTCACGACGCGACCGGACACGATTTATGGCGTTGCCTTCATGGCTATCGCGCCTGAATCTGAGATCCTCGACCGGCTGAATCTGGCGCCTGAATACGCCGAGGCCGTGGCTGACTATCGGGCAAAAGCGCTTCGTCGCTCGGAAATTGAGCGGGCCGCCGTCACCGGCGAGAAAGACGGTGTGTTTACGGGCAAGTATGCCATCAATCCGTACAACGGCGAGCGCGTGCAGTTGTGGGTAGCTGATTACGTCCTGGCCGGCTATGGCACCGGAGTTGTTATGGCTGTCCCGGCGCATGACACCCGCGATTTCGCTTTTGCTAAGAAATACGATATTCCGATCAAAGTGGTGATTCATCCCGATTCCGATACGACGCTTGAGGTCGCCACGATGGAGGACGCATTCACCGACTACGGACCGATGGTAAATTCGGATCGTTTCGACGGGTTGGCCGGCGCTGAGGCTGTCAAGAGCGTGACAGACTATGCTGCACAGCAAGGCTTTGGGCGGCACAAGATCAATTACAAGTTGAAGGACTGGTTGATCTCCCGCCAGCGTTACTGGGGTTGTCCCATCCCCATAATCCACTGCGACAAGTGCGGCCAGGTGCCAGTCCCGGAGGCTGATTTGCCCGTTGAACTGCCGGACGTTAAGAACTTCCTGCCGAAAGGTCGTTCGCCTTTGGCCGACGTGCCTGCGTATATGAATGTGGCCTGTCCCAAGTGCGGGGGAGAGGCTCAGCGCGATCCGGACACGATGGACACTTACGTCTGTTCTTCCTGGTACCAGATGCGATATACCGACCCGCACAACGATCAGGTGATATTCGACAAGGACAAGGCCTCAGCCTGGCTGCCGGTTGATCTTTACGTCGGCGGCATCACTCACGCGACCGGCCATTTGATCTATTTTCGGTTCTTCCACAAGTTTCTTCGTGATCTCGGACTGGTCAACGGCGACGAGCCCGCCCCTCGGTTGGTTTGTCTCGGCATGGTGCAGGACGAGACCGGTAAGGTTATGTCCAAGTCCAAAGGGAATGCGGTCCCGCCGTTTCCGTATTTTGAGAAATACGGAATCGACGTCACTCGGCTCGCGATGTTCTTCACTGCACCAACTGAAAAGGGGGTTCTTTGGGATGGCTCAACGTTTTCCGGAGTCCAGAAATTCGCACAGAGCAGGCTTTTCCAACTCTCTCAGTTCTACCGTGGGTCCAATCCCGACTTAAAGCAACGCTTTAAGCTCGAAGAAATGAACGAATACGAGCGCAGCATCTTCGTAAAGCTCAACCAGACTATCAAGCGGGTCAGTGATGATATTGTGCGTCTGCAGTTTAACACGGCCATTGCGGCTCTAATGGAGTTGCTGCGCGATTACGATTCTGATCAGATAACCAGCGACCAACTCAATGACTGCATCGTCCTGAAGACGATCCAACTCGCCGCGCCGCTGGCTCCACATGTGGCTGAAGAGTTGTGGCAGCAGGTCGGTTTCGAGGAGTCGGTGTTTCGCTCTGATTGGCCGGTGTATGACCCCGATGCCATTGTCGGTGATCAGATCAAGATTGCGGTGCAGGTGAACGGTAGGCTGCGCGACACTGTGACATTGCCGGCAGACTCGGATCAGGCAGCGGTCGAGCAAGCTGCATTTGAGAGCGAGAAGATCCAGAAGCATGTCGAAGGCAAGCAGATCGTCAAGAAGATCTTCGTCAAAGGCCGGATACTTAATATCGTGGTGAAATGATGGGACTTGGTCGCCTTGTTGTTAAGAAGTCGGAAGCGACATGCGCCGTACGTCATTCCTGCGAAAGCAGGAATCCATCCGTTCTTGGAGTTGGAAGGTGCAGGGATTGGTCGGGCGGCAGATGTGGACATCTGCCGAGCACCTTGTTTAGCGGGGACGGTTGCGAAGTCGTCATTGCGAGGAGCGAAGACACTTGTGTCGTAGCGACGCGGCAATCTCTACTGCACAGTGGTATTGTGAGCCGCCCTTGGAGTCCGCTCAGGGTGACCTGATGAAAGCGGCGAAGCCGAGAAACCCATTCATGGGTTAACATAATATATCTTATGGGACGTTACTGTAAGACCAAATGAAGCTCTCAATTATCATACCGGTCTATAATGAGCTCTCCACTCTTGAGGAGATCATCATGCGAGTGAAAAACTCGCCGATTGATGACAAGGAGATCATAATCGTCGACGACTTCTCCACCGACGGTACCCGAAATCTGATTGAACAGAAAATCAGGAGCCAGGTCGACCGGGTTATCTATCAGGATCGCAATTACGGCAAAGGCTTCGCCCTCAAGGCCGGCTTTGCGGCTGCGACCGGCGATATTGTGCTGGTGCAGGACGCTGACCTGGAGTACGATCCCGACCAATATCCGATGTTGATCGAGCCGATTGTCACCGACCGGGCCGACGTTGTCTATGGGTCACGCTTTCAGGGCGGCGGTCCCCACCGGGTGGTCTATTTCTGGCATTATGTCGGCAACAGGGCGCTGACGCTGCTTTCCAACATGCTTACCAACATCAATCTCACTGACATGGAGACCTGCTACAAGGTCTTCCGCCGGGAGATCATCCAGTCGATTGACATTAAAGAGAATCGGTTCGGTTTTGAACCAGAGATCACGGCCAAACTTGCCCGCAAACGTGTCCGCATCTACGAAATGGGCATCAGCTACTATGGCCGGACTTACGACGAGGGCAAGAAAATCGGCTGGCGCGACGGTATCCACGCGATCTGGTGCATACTGAAGTACAACCTCTGGGCGCGGTGAGCGAGGCGTCGGTTAAAGCATTGCTTTACTCGTCATGCAGTTTTCGTAGGTCGAAACCCCTGTGGTTTCGACAATTCGTCAGGAGCGCAGAGCTCCTGAGCTACGGGTGCTACCACGGAACCCAGGTACAAATATCAGGCCACGCGGCATCAGTACGGCTTTCGATGACGTCCTCGATGAAATCCGGCAGCAGGTAGAAGAAGTTATAATGAGTAATAGCCTCCAACTGATCAACTGTAATCATGAAGTCATAGGATGTGCCGGTTATCTCATCAAAAGTATTCTCCATTATGAAGGCATAGGCGCAATATATACTGTCCGGATCCCGAGATAGAATGGCTTTGAAACAGTGTGAGGGGACGCCGACACCGCTGGGGCCGATCGTATCGGGAGGCACCCCATCGTTCATACCGAACTCATCCAGGAATAGAGGCCCGGTAAACACCCAGGCTTCTCCCATTATTCCGACATGTTCTCTGACGTCCTCCTCAAGATACTTCCACTCCTCCCGATTCAGTTCGTCCGTCTGCGGACACATGTTCGAAAGCAAGAACGATGTTGACATCGCATCAAGGTTCCTTTTGAAACAGGCCGCAGGCGCCATGTGCCCACGATCGTAGCCAGAGTACTTGTAGTCATATAGCTCGGCGCGTAAGCCCGACGGTAATTCGGGGTCGGGTCTGTAATCATCTGTGCGGTCGGTGGTACCCTGTAAATTGGAATCGCACAAGTAATAACCCACCCAATATGGTATCTTCCACTCGTCGTCGTGGTTGATACAGAAATACTCTTTGTCTAGAAATGTTCCCGAGTCACAGATGATCCCCCATCTGATATTGCACGTGTCTGACAACGAGTCGGTAAACGTCCATACGTCCGGACCGGAATCACTTCCTTGGTCTCCTGCGTCGTCGGCGTTTTCATCGAAAGCCGATGCCGTCGTGTCGGCCGGTCCAGCTTCAGCGTGATCCACAAGCGACGAGTGGGAACAGCCCAGGTCGGCGCCCGTGAAGACAATCACGACCAGTCCTAGCCCAACTGCCAGCGGTCCGCATACTCTGTGGTGATGGTGCGACAGCATTTTCCATACCTCCTTTTAGCATTTCAGCCAACTCAAGGAGGTCAACCCAACGCTGCATACGGCTGACGGAATCCGAAGATTCGCAGTGTGTAGACGCGTCGTCAAACCCAGACTACTGATGTAGGACAGGTTCGGCTGATTCAATTTTGGGTTGTCAAAACCTAGATGTCAATATGCTCCATCCACTCACAGTATAGTTTGAACATGGCCTTGATACAAGTTATTTCTGCGTGCCCCCAACCGCGCCTGTTCAACGGGCGGGTTTATATCTCTCTGCCCGACTGTTGTCGATAGCATACACCACGATATGACAAAACGAGTGCTTTGTCAATGTTGAGGAATCATTGGATGCCCACCGCAAGCGGATGGGCCACCCGGGGTGAGGATTGCGAGACTGTACTTCGTCAGCCCTTGGCGAGGAGAACCAACGAGCAGCCGACGACAGTCGCCGGGAAGAGATTTACAAACGAATATGGCAGCACGAAACTAAGCAACAAGGCCAGCGCAATTGCCGGGACAACCAGATACTTAAGAGCTGCAAAAGTGATTTTGGTAAGATGCCAGGCTATCACAAGCGCCAACACCGCGACTACAAAGTACGCGGCAATTAGCCCGTTGGGTCCGAAAGTCTCAAGGATCAGCGTCTTGATCGCACCCAGAGCACCGGTAATACGGTCGGCTTCAGCGGCCGCCCGATCACCCAGATCGGAAAGTTGTGTCAATAAATTAGCTGCAGACATCAGGTCTGTCTTCCATCGGCTTGTTCATTCATGATGGCGAGTACCATACGCGATGAGTGGGTACACCTTTCGCGTGTGCCATGTGCATCTACATAGGAACGTTCCGGTATCCATCGTGCCATCGATGGCTTTAACCACAATTAAAGCCAAACAAGAAACTTGTCAAGTTGCCAATTGGCGAAAGTACAAAAGATTGCAAATAGGCGCGATTACGCTATTGTAATGCGGGCGACGCAGTTACGTTGCTCATCTGTCGCGTCGCTTTAGGTGGCCTGCCTGTATGTCAAGCGTAGCAGCCGCTTCGCTTTTGGTGGGGTACCGTGTGCGGCAGTTGTACGTGCGCGGAGCGCGAAGAACCGGCTTGCCGGTCATGCCGGACTTGATCCGGCATCCAGTTCTGTATTCAAAGACTGGATACTGGTTTTCGCCAGTATGACAGAACACGAGTCTTCTTGTAGGTCGGATCCTTCTGGTCCCGACGATACTTAGCGTCAGGAGCGCAGGGCTCCTGACCTACGAGATCAGGCCCAACCCCGCCGCGCCAGGTTGCGGCGCTGGGTGGCGTAGATGCGGCGACGTTTCATCGCCTCGAAGTACCATTCGGCAGTTGCGGTAAGGCCTTCATGAAGAGACACCTTGGGTCGGTAGTCGAGCTTCTGTTTGGCCTGTGAGATGTGGCCTATGAACGACGAAATCTCCCCCACTCTCTTGTCAGTGGTTGTGATCTTTGAAGAAGAACCGACAGTGTCGACAACCATCCGCGCCAGATCGATCAGCCTCTCCCCTTTGCCGCAAGAGATATTGAAGGTCATCCCAGCCACGCGGTCGAACCGCCTGACGATCCGAATCAGACCATCAGTGCAGTCATCGATAAAGGTGAAGTCGAGTTTCTTCTCCTTGCCAAACACGCACAGTTCCCGGTTACGTTTGGCGTAGTACATGAACAACGGGATAACGCGCTCAGAGACGTCATAGCGTCCGTACACGTTGGAAAGTCTCACAATTACCGGCTTGATACCGTAGCAGTCGTGGTAGGAATGTACCAGCGCCTCGGAGGCGAATTTCGAAGCGGTGTATGGCGCTTTCATTCTGCTTACGTGCGTATTGTCTTCACGGATGCGGCTGCGGGCGTTGGTTTCACCGTATACTTCGCGCGACGACGTGAACAGCACTTTCTCGACACTTTTTATGCGTGCGTACTCCAGAACATTGTAAGTCATCAGGTGATTGTCAAAGGCCATCTGCGGTTTAACGACGGAATCGTGCACACGGGCGTTGGCGGCGAGATGGATGATTAAGTCAGGTTTGTAACGCAGCCGCAGTTTGTCGAGCGGTTTCCTGAGATCGTGAATGATAGTCCTACGGTCGATCTTTGCGTCCCATATCGAATGCCGTATGTCTATCGGTGTGACACCGTAACCGGCATCATCCAGCGCCTGCACCAGTGCTGTGCCCACGGTGCCGGAAGAGCCGGTAACAAGTATACGTTTGGTCATTCGATCACCTTGCTTTCAAGCGTAGGTCGAAACCCCTGCGGTTTCGACAATACTATAATCCCCACAGCAAGGAGGCTGTCTCATAACTCGGTTGTGAATGCATCGTCCTCACCACTGTTTATGTGCTAAGATTCTAACACCGCGTAGGGTGGGGGCTTGTCTCCCACCAGTGAATGCCACGTGTGGCCGGCGGACACAAGGCCCGCCGCTACGCGACAGAAAAAGCGACTTTTGAGACAGCCTCCGAGCTGTGGGCCACCTACGGGTTTCGACATCCGTGGCAGATCAGTCTTGTAGGTCAGGTTCCTTGGAACCTGACGCCTATCGTCAGGAGCACAAGGCTCCTGACCTGTTACATCGTACGAAGGGGTAGACGAGGACATCTGCCGCCCACGAGAGTGAAGGTCTACCCGCCACCCTTCGACTCCGCTCAGGATGACGTTGGGGGGAACGCTCAGGATAACGTTGGGGGGAACGCTCAGGATGACGTTGGGGCAGAATCGCAGGTATCCTGCCCAACTCTGAGCCCCCGTCCAACCTAAGTTAGCGCATATTGTCGAAACTCGTGCGGTCTCGACAATACTAAATCCCCCACAGCCCCGCCTCTGGCGGGGTGGGCCACCTATCGGACTGATTGAACCTTTCAGTCGAACTGTAGGCGGCGAAGAACAGGCTACGCCTGTGTCAGGAGCACAGGGCTCCTGACCTACGATGAAACTACACAAACTCGAACCCATGCTTCTCCCAGGTGGTGCGGTTGAGCAGTCCGAAACGATCGCAGACAAGCTTGTTCTTGACCAGAGTCGCAACGGTTTTCGGACGCAGGTTTCGGAAGCGATAATGCGCCGTACCGATCACGATAACGTGAGCGTTTGTCAGCGCCTCGTTCAGATTATGCACAAGCGGCAGATTTCCCTCGACAATCTGGTCGGCGCCGGTAAGGAACGGTTCGTACACGGTGACTTTCGCCCCTCGCCGGCGAAGTTTCAACGCTAGCTTGACCGCCTGAGAGCCGCGAGTATCATCGGTCTCCGGTTTGAACGCGGCGCCGAGCAGAGCTATCTTTTTGTGCTTGAGGCTGCTCAAGCGAGACTGCAAAGTTGTCACTATGTTCGTTAATACTCGTTCATTGATTTCAAGCGCCGTTTCGGCGGTGTGAAAAGTGAACCCAGTTTCCGACTCGTGGGAATTGATCAGGTAGCAATCCTTGGGCAGGCAGGAACCACCGAAACCGAGTCCGGGTTCGAAGTACTCAGCGCCGATACGCGGGTCGAGACCTATCGCTTGTTTGACGGCGGCAAGATCCAAAGAATGCAAGTGAGCGTACTCGGCGATTTCATGGATGAAAGCAAGTCGGTGTGACAGGTAGAGATTAGCCCCGAGCTTGATCAACTCAGCCGAGGCGCAATCGGTTTGGATGATCGGAACCGAGGCGCTCAGGAGCTTCTTGTAGAATCGCACCACCCGTCGCCGCGCTTTCAGATCGTCGGCGCCGACCACGACACGCCATGGGTGAGCCGTATCCTCGTAAGCGAAACCTTCTCTGAGAAACTCGGGATTGACGACCAGTTGTACCTCACGGCCAAACGCCGACTGATCGAGAAGTCCTCGAAAGAGACCGGCGAAGCCGAGAATATTGGTCGACTTGAGCAGCACCATCGCCGGTTGCTTGCGCTTAACACCTCCGATCCATGCAGCCATTCGTTCAAAGGCAGCCAACTTCATCTTCCACGTCTGCTGGTCGGCCGAATCGATAGCCACGATGATGATCGACGCCTTCTGGTAGATCTCTCTGGACGGTAAGACGACACGAAGACGTTTGACCCCGACGGCTGCCTTGAGTCGTTTTGCAAGCTCAGGTTCGCGGAAATGCAGTTTGCCTTTTTCGAGAGAATCGACAATAAACCGGTTTTTCTCAGCGACCGTGACCGAGAGTCCTTTGGTTGCCAGGAAAGCGGCCGTTGCCAGCCCCACGAACCCGGCTCCGACCACCAGTATGGAGTCATTGGTTGTCATGGAGGTTGTAAAATAGTCGGCGGAGGCGGAATTGCCAAACAATTATTAGCCGACGTGGCGATAGCCCCAGTCAAGCAGGCGGCGGGCTTCTTTGAAACGCAGCCGATCACCCGGCACGCCCAGAAGCACCAGGGTCAGCCTCTCCCCTTTCTTATTACGAACCAAAGAAGTCAGGCAGTAGTCGGCCGCCTGGATGTAGCCGGTTTTACCGGCCAGCACGTCATACCGAGACCAGAGAAGCCGGTTGGTGTTGGGAAGCATCCTGGCGTAGTTCTTCTTGTTGTGGTAGCGGGCACGGTGTTGTTTCTCAGTCGTAAACTCCGCAATCAGTTCGTACTTGTACGCGTAATGAAGCAACTTGGCAACCTCATGAGCCGTTGACATATTGCGCTCATCCAGCCCCGTCGGTTCAGAGAATACTGTTTGCGTCAATCCGAGGCCGGCCACCTTGGCGTTCATCTCAGCGGCAAACTGCTCGATTGAACCCGATACAGCCCGAGCCAGAACCCGGGCGGCTCGATTATCGGAACTGGCCAGGCTTGCGTAGAGCAAGTCTCGCAGGGTCAACTCGCTGCCGACGCGGAGGCGTGAACGTGAGGAACGTCGGGCATCGTCGCGCGTGATCTTCTCGGTGCGGTCAAGATCGACTCCTTTGTCCAGCACCACCATGGCTGTCACCAGCTTGCTGATTGACGCCACCGACCTCACCTGGTCGGCGTTCCGGGCATGCAGCACTTCCCCGTTCTCATAGTTGACCAGGAGAACCGCGCGGGCGTTTAGCCAGGGACCCTTTTTGACATTATCGAAGTTGAAATGGTAGGACTGGCTGATGACGGCTTCCCGGATGTCGCCAATCGGCTCAAGGTAGCCGATACTGTTGGTGAAAAACAGCAGGGTCGCCGCAGTCAGCACAAAACCCTTACAGATTGCAGGAAGTCTGCTCATATCGGAATTATCGACAAGGCGCCTCAGTATTTTAACCACTTGATTATCTCCGGCAAGGTTGGTCGCTTGCCGTACATCAGGATACCGATCCGGAAAACCTTCGAGGTAAGCCAGACCATGCCGGCAAATGCCGCTACCACCAGCACAAAGCCGAGTAATGCTTCACCGACAATACCGCTGAAAAGCGAGTACTCGCTGAGGGTGGGCGCCACGAAAACCAGTCGCATCATCATCATTGTCGGCGCCGTAAACGGTATCAGCGAGAGTACGCGGGCCATCAAGGAGTTCGGTTCCTGGACCACCGCAATCCCCAGTATGACCGGGAGGATCAAGAGCATGGTGATCGGCGCCACCAGACTTTGCGCTTCTTTGTCCGAGGTCACTATCGAACCCAGCAGAGCGAACAGGGTTGAGAACAACAAGTATCCGGACACGAGATAAAGCACAAAGAACACTATAATGGCCGGATTGAACACGATACGGTCGATTGATGGATCGATGTCGAACGAGGAGCGCAACAGGAACAGCCCGGCCCCCATAGCGAACCAGACGGCCACCTGGGTCAGGGTGGCGGCTCCCAATCCGAGGATCTTACCCATCATCAATTGAAAAGGGCTAACCGACGAGATCATCACTTCCATGATGCGTGAGTTCTTCTCCTCTATGACCGAACGCATGACCAACTGCCCATAACCGAGAATCGTCCCGAACAGAACCATCACGAACACGAGAGCACTGAAGTACTTCGTGATGAACGGCATGGACTCGCCTTTGGTGTCGCGCACAACCAGATCGATGGAACGCGTCAGGGTGAGAGCAGAGTCCACCGACAAATTTATGTCGGACATTTCAAGGCGAACCGACGCCATAAGATCCGACAACTTTCGTTCGAACCGACGGAGCGATCTGAAATTGTCGGAGTTTGTGACTATGTAGATGCTGCTGTCGACCAGATCGGCGTCCTGCCTCAGCACCAAGAAGTACTTCAGATCTTTATCGTTGATCTGCTCTCGCAGAGAATTCTCGACAGCCCGAAAGCGGGTGGAATCACCCGGATCGATTGTGTAAACCTGCTCTACCGAATAGTACGGAGTGTCTTCATCGTCGGTAAGTTTGTACTCGTTCAGCGATTCGGCAAACTGGTTGCCGACAGAGCGTTCCGTTTGATCTATGATGGCCAGACGCTCGGTGCCGTCAGCTTTCATGTGAGCTAGTAGGGCCGGCAAGAGCACAAAGGCCAGCATCAGAACGGGCGTCAGGATCAGGCCGACGACGAACGATTTCTTCTTGACGACCTGAGCATACTCACGTTTGAAAACAATCAGAAACTTAGACACTGTCGCCCCCGCCCGAAGTGTCTGATTCCGGTCGTTCGGCCTGGGCCATCTCTATGAAGATGTTGTACAAGGAAGGTTCTAATTGAGTGAAGCGTCGTACGGCTACGCGCTCGACCACCTGCTTCAGGATTTGGTTGCTGTTGACACCCTCGGACAACTCCAACTCGAGGTAGTTGTTGAACTCGGTCACGTGCAATACACCGGATAGCTCCCTGAGAAAGTGTCCGTCGCCCTCTATTTCGATCTGTACGGAGTTTTTGCCAAACTGAGCTTTGACCTCCGTCATACTGCCGTCGATCACCTTACGGCCATGGGAAATCATGCAGACGTGATCGCAAAGCTTCTCCGCCTGTTCCATAACGTGTGTCGAGAAGAGGATCGTCTTCCCGTTCCGCTTCAACTCGAGCAGAATATCTTTGATGATCTCAATGTTGAGCGGATCGAGTCCGGAGAACAACTCATCCAGAATGACCAGATCCGGATCATGCAGAATCGTGGATATGAACTGCAGTTTCTGCTGCATCCCTTTGGAGAGTTCCTCGACTTTCTTCGAGCGGTAGTCGAACAGCCCCATCCGTTGCAGCCAAGGGTCCACTTGTGACTTCGCAGCTTGCGCCGAACATCCTTTCAACCGGGCCATATAAACCAACACTTCGGTGACCGCCATCTTCTTGTACAAACCGCGCTCTTCGGGAAGATAGCCGACCCGGTTTCTGAAATCCGGAGTGGCCGGTTGACCGTCAATCAGCACCCTGCCCGCATCCGGGATAGTGATGTTCATAATCATCCGAATGGTCGTCGTCTTCCCCGCGCCGTTGGGGCCGATGATCCCGTAGATCACCCCTTCAGGCACCTGAAGCGACAGGTTGTTCACGGCGACGGTATCACCGAAACTCTTACAGATGTTGTCCAGCGTCAGTAGCATTATGGCTGGTGATAATACGGTACCGGTTGGCATGAATCAATATAAAACCGGACCGTGAGGCGTTAGGGCTACTGAAACATGCCCGCAAAGTCGGTGGCGTTGCCGGCGGCCTGACCCTGATGGCAGTTGTTAAAGAACGTGTAAACGCGGTCAACCTTTTTCCTGGCGATCAGTTTCTCAATCTTTTCTTTCCACTCGCAAAGCTCGTCGCCTGAGTACTTGTAGTCATATCGCAGAGCGCCGCCGTTCCACCATTGCTCGGCGTTGCGACCGTGCAGACGAATATAGGCGGTGTTGGTGGTGGCAAACAGGTCTGGTTTCAACAGTCCCGACAGCGACGGTTCATCGACGCAGACATACCCGATTCCCTCAGCGCGCAAGCGTTCGTACATGGTGCGATTGACCCAGGATACATGACGAAACTCGACAAACAAGTTGTGGTCGCTCAGCGCCTCTCGGCATAATGACAGATAGTCCAAACCGTCGGCGCTGAACTTGAATGAATATGGAAACTGGGCCAGAAGACCAGCCAGCTTACCCGACTCCGCCATCGGTTTGAGGGCTTCAAGATAATTGGACAGGTCGGACTCAAGGTCAGTGCGGCGATGGGTGAACGACTGCGGAACCTTAACCATGAAATCAAAACCGTCCGGAGCCTTCTTAGCGATGTTAGCCATGACGGCCGGGTGGGGGATGCGATAGTAGGTTGAGTTGATCTCGACCGTGCGGAAGAATTTCACATAGTGATCCAGCATCTTTCCCTTGGCGGTTTCCTCCGGATAGAACGGACCGCGCCAATCATCGAAACTGTAGCCTGAGGTGCCGATGCGGATATCGGCCGACCCGGTGTTGTGCAGAGTATCGTTCATGTTTGTTTCACGACGTGTGCGCAGTGCGCGCCCTGTATGCTAC
>JAUWIB010000005.1 GCA_030605565.1 bacterium | reverse complement strand
GGAGCGTGAAGCCGAGCGTGAAAACCGAATAGAGAATAAGCGGCAGGTGCAAGAAACCAGGGTAGTCAATCCAGAACACCACCACCGCAAACAAGATCACAAACGTGACCAGTCGCAACGGCAGGAACCATCCGAGCCGCTTGAGTTGTGCCTGTTTTTCTCGGGTTTGCATCAATAACAAACGGCGCCGCCGGGACGACGCCGTTCTGTACGATTTATGTTCTCGTATCGCTACGGCTTTGTGCCGCTAAATCTTACCGATAATATCGAACATTGGCAGATACATCGCTATCATGATACCACCGATCACGATACCCATTAACACAATAATAATCGGCTCGATGATTGACGTCAAAGCCGTCACGGCGTCATCTACTTCGTCGTCATAGAAGTCGGCGATCTTGGACAACATATCATCCAGGCCACCGGTCTTCTCACCAACTGAAATCATCTGTGTCACCATCGGCGGGAAGACACCGGTTTCCTTGAGCGGTCCCGTGATCGTGTCACCCTCGGCAATCGCCACAACCGAATGATTGATGGCGTTAGCTACGACTAAATTGCCGGCCGTCTTGGCGGTGATCTCCAACGCATCGAGAATCGATACGCCGGAGGCTAACAGCGTGCTCAAGGTCCGGGTGAAACGGGCCACCGAAGACTTCCGCACCAGGTTTCCAAAGACCGGGGTCTTCAAGAGGATCTTGTCAAACATCAAAGCACCGCCGGGTGTTCTCTTCCACCACAAGAACAGACCTGCCAGACCGAGGGCTCCGAAGAAGAGATAGAGAAAATTGGACTGGAGGAAATGAGAGATTAGAAGAACGACCAGGGTCGGTCCCGGCAGGTCGGCGTTGAGGCCGCCGAACATTCTGGCGAACACCGGTACGATAAAGGCCAACATCCCGATAGTGACGGCTGCGGCGACGAATGCCACCACCGACGGATAGATCATGGCTCCCTTGACCTTGCGGACCAGTTTATCGGCCTTCTCCCGGTACAGAGCCAGACGAACCAAAATGGCGTCGAGGGCTCCGCCCAACTCGCCGGCTTCAACCATGTTCGTGTAGAGGGCGTCAAAAACCTTCGGATGTCTTGCCAGGGCTTCGCTCAGAGTCGCACCCCCCTGCACGCCCTCTTTAACCTGGCGGATAATCTTGGCCAATTCCTTACTTTCGGTCTGAGCAGACAGAATATCCAGACACTGCACCATTGGCAGACCAGCCCCGATCATGGTGGCAAACTGCCGGGTGAACCGGGAAATATCGATCTTCTTGACGCCGGTGCCAAACCTGATCTGGATATCCGGCGCCTTCTTGCTGATTGACTTAACCAGAATGCGGTTCTGTCGGAGTACCCGTTCCAGGTCGCCCCGGCTTTTGGCCTTCAATTCCCCCTGGACCGCCGCTCCCGCCAGCGTCTTACCTTTGTATACGAATATCGGCATCAGCTTCGTCCTTTCTCAAACCTATCGCAGGGCATCAGGAAAACGCATGTGACTTTTCCTGAGCCAGCATTTCGCTCAACTCCTGGGCGTTCGAACTGAAGGCCATAGCGTCCTGAACTGAAATCTTCCGAGACCCGTATAGCTCGGCCAGCGATTGGTTCATGGTCTTCATGCCGTATTTTTGACCCGACTGGATCATCGAATATATCTGATGTACTTTATCATCACGGATCAGGGCGCGAACAGCCGGGGTGGCCACCAGAATCTCCAGAGCCACCGTTCTGCCCCCACCGATTTTCGGAATCAGGGATTGTGAAATGATCGCCTGAATCGAAAACGACAGCGAGATGCGAATTTGTTCCTGCTGGTTGGTCGGAAATGAGTCTACGATACGGTTGACGGACTCCGCCGCCGAGTTGGTGTGCAGCGTACCGAAAGCCAGATGCCCGGTCTCTGCGATCGATAGCGCCGACTCAATCGTCTCCAAGTCGCGCATCTCACCGATCAGGACGACGTCGGGGTCCTCCCGGAGCGCGTACTTCAGAGCCACGGCAAAAGAACTGGTATCGGAGTATACCTCACGCTGATTCACCAGCGCCATCTGGTGCCGGTGAAGATACTCGATAGGATCTTCCACGGTGATAATGTGGACTGGTCTCTCTTTATTGATTTTGTCGATAATCGCCGCCAGCGTGGTCGATTTGCCCGAACCGGTGGGCCCGGTCACCAGGACCAGACCGCGTGGCAGTTTGGCGAAGTCGGCGATCACTTTGGGCAGAGCCAATTCATCGAAGGTCTTAATCTCGTAAGGTATCTGCCTGAGGGCTACGGCGGCGTTGCCGCGCTGCATGAACATATTGCAGCGAAAGCGGCTCAACGATTCGATACCGAAGGAGAAATCCAACTCCGAGTTCTGTTCGAACTTCAACTTCTGTTTCTCGTTGACCATCGCATAGGCGAGTTTCTTGATTTGGTCGCTGGTAAGCAAATCATGTTTCAGCCGTTGCAGTTTACCGTCGACACGCACCACCGGCGGTGATCCGACCGTCAGGTGCAAGTCCGACGCATCCATCTTTACCATTTCTTCCAACAACTCACGTAAGGACGCCATTCGATTCTCCCGGCCTAAAACGTTATCACTGGCACCAACAGGTATCTTCTATTAGTATCGGCTTTTCGATACCGATCTTGACCGGAAACCTCCGGCGCGGCCCCCAGTAAGTTGTTGGACAATTAGTGGTTACCGCCCCGACCAGGTTAGACCGAGGTGGTAACGGCGAAGACCTCGTCGATACTGACTTCCCCGGCCTTCATCTTTTCGACGGCGCACATACGAAGGCCAAACATCCCCTCATCAAGGGCAGTCTTGCGGATTTCAGTATCGGAGGCTTTGTTCAGAATGTGATTTTCTATCGCCGGCGTGACCGGCATCACCTCGAAAATAGCGGTCCGGCCGGACATCCCGGTCTCATTGCATTCGGCACAGCCGGTACCCTTGAAAGCGCGAATGTTGCGCAGCAATTCGTCGGGCACACCGAGGCTTTCGACCTGCTCCTTGGTGAGGTTGACCTCTTCCTTGCAACTCTGACAGATCTTGCGCATCATTCTCTGGGCCATGATTAGCTTGGTCGCCGATGCCACCAAATAGAACGGCACACCCATGTCCATAAGACGATTGATCGAGGACGGCGCGTCGTTGGTGTGCAGAGTTGAGAAGACTAAGTGCCCGGTGAGCGCCGCACGGATAGCTATCTCGGCCGTCTCGCCGTCACGAATCTCACCAACCATCACGATATCAGGGTCCTGCCGCAAGAACGATCTCAACGCCGCGGCAAAGGTCAGGCCGATCGAGGATTTGACGGCTACCTGGTTGATGCCGTCGAAGTTAAACTCAACCGGATCCTCGGCGCTCATGATGTTCACATCGACAGTGTTGATCGTCTTAAGGGCCGAATACAAAGTGGTGGTCTTGCCGGAACCGGTCGGTCCCGTCACCAGGATAATGCCGAAAGGAAGATGGATCGCATCATTGAATTTGCTCAGGTCGGGTTTTCGGAAACCGAGCTTGGTCAGATCGACTTTGAGCGCCTGTGGGTCGAGGATTCGCATCACCACTTTTTCCCCAAAGATAGTCGGCAGCACCGAAACTCGCAGATCCACGGTGCGTCCCGCGATCTTGAGTTTGATCCGGCCGTCCTGGGGCAGGCGTCGTTCGGAGATGTCAAGTTCGGCCATAATCTTGACCCGCGAGACAATAGCCCCCCGATACTTGAACGGCAGCGGCGCCATCTCCTTCAGATCGCCGTCGATGCGATAGCGCACCCGAATACGTTTCTCATAGGTCTCTATGTGAACGTCCGAGGCGCCCATGCGGATAGCATCCGAGAGTATCGAGTCGACCAGTTTGACCAGCGGCTTGTCCTGAATGGCGGAGAGCAGGTCGGATTCGCTCGGCCCTTCCTCCGATGACACCACTTCCAGGTCGGGATCATCCTCCAGCCCTTTGACGATCTCAGAGAGACCGCCGGCGTCGGTATAGAAAGCATCAATCGCCTTCTCAATGGCCCTCTCGGGAGAAATGACCGGTTGCACCGTGCAGCCGGTTATGAATTTGATGGCATCCAGGACATAGATGTTGTTGGGATCGCTGATAGCCACCAGCAGGGTGCGATTGAGCTTGCTGACGGCGATGACTTTGAACTTACGGGCGATGTCCAGCGGAATCAGTTTGACGACTTCAGGATTGAGCTCGACATCGGACAGCCTGAGCGCGCCGATCTTGAGATGTTTGCCTACAAAATTGGCAATCTCATCTTCCGACTCAGCCGCCCCGATCCTGACCAGGGCGGTCTGGAAGGTCTCTTGCTTTTCTTTTACCAGAGCTAGTGCTTCATCAACCTGTTCCGGCGTGATCTTGCCGGCCTTGACAAGCATTGCTCCCAGTTCCGCAGACATCTATCCTGCCCGTAAATTATCGCGGTTGCGGTTTACTAATGTCTTCTCGATGCCGACCCGTCCTCCCGGCACCAGACTAGTCCTGAAAAATATCGTCCAGTTTGTCCTGAGTCATATCAGCGAATTCGTCGGAAATGCCGGGCTTTGCCCCTGAGGTGGACTTGGCCTTGACCTGCTCGAATATCCTGGCTAACTCGGCCGATGCTTCTTTGGCGTAGAGACGAACCATGCCGATAGTCGTACGGTCGTCAAAGACTACTACCAGGATCGATCTCTCGCCGACCAGCGACATGTGAATATGGTCCTTCTTGCCCTGATGGAACAGGACTGAGAACTCCTCTTCACCTACCAACCGAGCGATCTCACTGGTCGAAGCGAACGAACCGGCCAACAGGGCAGCCAGCGCGGTCGTGTCAAGCGAATGGGTAAAGCCCTGGCGAGTAATAAGATGACCGTCCTTGTCCACCAATAAGGCGCACTTGGCCTCGGCCCCTTTCAGCATCTTGGACATGAGAGACTCGATCAGGTTAATCTCTTCTTCATAGATGATCAGCGTGTCGTCTGCCATTATGGCCTCCTGAGTACCTACTTGATTCCAAATAATCGCTTGAAGAAACCACGTTTCCTGCTCACACTCCGACGTCTGAGCGGCGGGGCCATGCCGGGCAGAGAACTGCCGGACTGAGCCGCGTCGGTATCGGCGCTGGAATTCTTCAAGACGTTTTTCTCGTACGAAACTTCGGCCGACGATTCTTTCGGTGTCGGTGTGAAAGCAGTCGGCGTAATCTTCTTTGCCCCGGACTCCTCACGGTCGCCGGGGAAGGGTCGCGAACTCGCCGGTTGGGAGTCATCTGCGCTCTGGGTGGCAGGCTCCTCCGGTATCCCGGCCGACTCCGCGCTCTCAGTAGCCTCAGATGCTGTCACTTGAACATCAACCGGTGATGGCTCAGCAGCTTCCGGTTTGGGCGCCGCCACTGACGATGGCTCCTGATAGGATGGTGATGCCGGCGTTGTCGCCACGGGATCGGATGGCTCCATCGACGCTGACGGAGGCGATGTTGCAGTGACCTCCGGTTCAGCCGTGGGGTACGGTTGCGATGTGGAAGCAGTTGGCGCCGACATGACCGGTGTTGCCGTCGCAACCTCCGGTTGAGCCGTGGCCGCAGCAGTTTCGCTGCTCGCGGGCTGGGATCGTTTCCCGGCCGACTTGGCTTTGTCGAGCACCAGCTTAATGATCAACTTGAGAGTATCAAAGACACCGTTACCGATCGTGGCCGAGGCCTCGTAGTATGGCCAGCCTTCCGGGTTCAGTCTCTCTTCCAACTGAGCAACCGACATCACGCCGGGCAGGTCCCGCTTGTTGTACTGAATCACGAGAGGCATTTCATCAAGGTTGTAACCGTATTCCTCGAGGTTCTCCTGGAGGTTCATCAGTGACTCGATATTCTCATCGAGCTTATCCGGCTGGCTATCGGCCACGAAGACGACACCGTCGACACCGCGCAGCACCAGCTTGCGGGTGGCGTTGTAATAGACCTGTCCGGGCACGGTGTAAAGCTGAAACTTGGCCGCAAAACCGTTGATAGTGCCGATGTTGATCGGCAAGAAATCAAAGTAGAGGGTGCGGTCGGCTTCGGTAGCCAGCGAAATCAAATCACCGCGCGTATTCCCGGGCACCTTGGAATGCACGTACTGCAGGTTGGTAGTCTTACCGGAAAGCCCCGGTCCGTAGTAGACAATCTTGCAGCAGACTTCCCGTGAAGAATAGTTGATTGATACCATAACCTTCGTTCCCAGTCGCTAACCTGTCAGATTTGCGGCCGTACTCAACTTGCCTATAGCGTTATTCATTTCCAATCGAATCAGCCCGATGTTCACCTGCTTCTCGGTCGTCACCACCAGAATTCCTTTACCGGCATCTGCGAAAAACAGCTTACCGTTTTCGGCCTCGATAGTCACCTGCCTCAAGGGTTGCGTTTGGAGACGCTCCAGCGACTTCTGGATGTTGGAGGTGATTGAGGCAGCCAGCGCCCCAATGGTGTCGCCGTCGAAGCTGTCGTCGAGATCGGCGGCGATCACGATACCGTCACCCCCGACAACCATTGAGCCGGTGATACCTGATGTTTTGTTAAGATCACTAAGCACTTGGTACATGGGTTCTCTCCGCCTTTTCGTAGAGCTTGTCGCCGTACCGTTCGGCTACATATTTCTTTATTATTTCGAGCCCCTGGTTGATTCTGATATTCAGCAGATCATCGCTCTGCCATTCGGCCACTACCATCAGGGAGAAGGAGTTTCCGATGGCAACGACGACACGTTTATCGGCCATCTCGATTCTCAGCTTTTGGGGTTCGCCCCAACGTTCGTGACTCAACACCGTACTGTTGGCCTCCAAAAGAGACAGCGCATATGGCGCCCATTCTTCGCTGTTGACATTGTGCCGACTGAACTGTCCCAACAGCAGCCCCTCATGATCGACCACAGCGGCCATCTGCACCGAGGCGTCACCCCCGATGTAGCGCACGGCGCGCTCGAATCCGTTGCCGCCGGCGTCGGGAATCTCACTGAAGGTGTCAAAGGAGGCAGCCGGCACTGCTTCCGGCTCAGCCGGTTTGGGTTTCTCAGGGGCGGCCAGGCTCACACCGCGCTCACGCGAGACTGCGATCGATGTCCGACCCGCCTCAGTGCTTACCGTCGTCTCCGGTCGTGTCGGCCGCAGCGGCCGCCTCTGCGTCTCCGAAATCAATTGGGTCCACAGGGGACGCAGAACAAAAGGCGCGGTTATCACATGTAACAGCAACGCCGGCAGATAACCCGAGGTGCCGAGGGTCAGTGCAACCTTCACGTTCATGGCATAGGCAACGGCGATTGCCAGCCCGAACAGCACACCCAGACCCAGCCGGTACACGAAACAAATACCAGCCACCTGGATCAGTTGTATCAGTGTCGCCTGACGACGCAACACCCAGATCACCAGGCCGTAAAAGACCAACTCGTACATGATATTGATAAGCGACGGCTTGAGCACCGAGGCGCCGAATTGTTCCGGGAACATAACTAGCGGTATGATCAACAGCACGAGCGAATACAGTGCAGATTGACGGGCAATGCGTGAGCTAATCTCCATGACGACCCCTTTAGTTCCAACCCTGCTGCTTGAGCAGAGCATCTAATTTCATTCTCAAAGCGCCCAGGTTACTCTTAATGTTGGCGACAAACAGAAACATGCCGGCATGGGCGCGCACTGTATAGATGGTATGGTCCCCGGTTTCTACCAGGACCGTATGGACTTTGCCGAAACAACTATCCGTCAGTGTCTGATCAAGTTTGCGGCTAATCTCGCAGCCGACGGCTCCGCAGACGTTGCGATCCATGCGCATGGTCCACTGTGACTTAACCACTAGTCCCTCAGGGTTGGCGAATAAGGCGCCGTCAACACCCGGCAAGGCGATTACCCATTCGAGTATCTGGTCGACATCCGGCGCCGCACCATCGTCATCCTCGTTCAAGTCCGTCGTTGTCGCCCGATCAGCGATCACGGTTTCATCATGACTTTCGGCGCCCACAAACACTGCGGAGGGCGGTTGCACCGTAACGACCGGAGTTGCTTCGCCTACCGTTGCAGCGTGCTGCCGTGGAATCTGCTGGGCGATAGATAGCAGCTTGGTAATATGCAAACTGGCAGGATCGCTTTCGTGCAGCTTCTTGAGCAGCCTAATAGCCGGCTGGAATTCTCCCTTGTAGATATGAATCTCCGCCAGCAACAACTCGGTTGCTCGAGTCCAACCATCGCACTCAGCCGCCTTGCGGGCCTCAATCTCGGCCCAGTCGAACAACTGCCGGTCGAGATTGATCTTGGCCATGACGACATGGGCCGAACCATAAGACGGATGCACTTTCAGACCATTCTGGCAAATCCGAAACGCCTTCTCCAAATCTCCTTTGCGACGCAAGGCTTCAGCCAAAGCAGCAAAGATTTGCGAGTTGGGATCCTGATCCAGGATCTTCTGGCACTTGGCGATTCGACTGTCTATTTCAGAGGCACTGGTCACGATACAATTGTAACCCTTGGTTTAGTAATCTCTTACCATTGCGGTAAACTTAATCGACCAGTAAGTATTGTTATTACATGCGATTATGTCAACCTAAATCTGCTCTCAACTGAGGGTTCGACGAGCCTCGTGTACGCCGTAGGCAAACAATCCAACCATGAGAACCAGCAGGAGCGGCACCACAAAGCTCGGCAGACTCACGAATTCGAAGGCGTGCAACAGTGCGGCTACTTGAGCCAGGGCCAGTACTATGAAGCCAACGACAAACAACTGCCAACTTTTGAGGAGCAGTCCCCCTCGAACCAGGTCGGTCACGCGAAAGGCGCCCACCAAACCGAACACGGCTACGGCCAGCACCACCAGATTGAAAATAGTCGGTGGGTTCGTAATCACAGCCAGATTGGCCGCGTGGGCCGCCGGACTGAAAAGGAGTATCAAACCCGCGGGAATAGCTACAAAACGTCTCATATTCAACCTCACTTAACCTCTTACCAACTTAACTACCTTGTCCGCCCGCCGAAGCGTCCGGTAGAAATCCTCATCAAGACCATACCGCTTCACCAACTCGCGACGAGACGACAAGGGTCCGGATATCTCCTTCTTGACGCTACCGGCAGCCTGGCGGAAGGTCCCCCGGCCCAGCAGGCTAAAGACGTATGCCAGTTGTTCACTGAGCATGCTTTCCAGACCCGCCATCAGTTGATGGTACCGGGTGGTCGGCGGCAAAGCCCTGACAGCGGTCAGAAACTTATCCAGGGTCGGTCGCAACTCCGATGACGGGTCAAAACCCGGGAAGAAATTCAGCAAACCGCCGCGATACTGGGCTGAGAACTGGGCCAGACAGGTGTTGTCTTCACCGACGACCGCTTCCACCACCGAACGGATGCGGAAGAAGCTCTGGTTGTACAGGTGAAACACTATCGTCAACAGGACTTCCTCTTCGTCCTCTTTTTCCACCTCTTCCTCAGCCCGCGAGCCCACCGCTTCCACCAGCTTCTGGTTCATGAGCCGGTGAATGGCCCGACAGGTGACGAACTCTCCCATAGGCGAGAGGTTTATCAGGTCGGGAACGGTACGCTCGCCATCGATCAGCGCCAGGATGCGGAACTCATCCATCGACAACCTGATCTCATCGCGGTTGGTTTTCGGCGACGGAACCACGTCCAACAAAGCGTCATCGGAAGGCAAAACCTTTTGAATCTCCATCCACTCATCGATCCGCCGAGTGCCCTCCATGATCACGTTCATTGTGTTCATCTCAACGGTGAAGGGGGCGTTCTTCGGCTTAGCGTCCTCGTGGAATATGAAATCACCTTCGCGCCAACTGAAGAGATTGTAGACGATCTCTTCGATCTGCAGTTTGAGGCACTCGCCTATCTCATGCTTGTCGAACAGACCCATGTCGATCAGGGTCGTACCCAACTGACGTCCGGTCTGCTTGTGGAGAGTGATCGCGCGCTCGAGATTGCCTTTCGATATCTTCCCGCGCCGAAGCAGCATATTGCCCAGGAGGTCTTCGGTGCTGTTGATAGATGAAGCGTAGATGAT
>JAUWIB010000047.1 GCA_030605565.1 bacterium | reverse complement strand
TCACTATCTCTGTCCATGATGATGGACATGCCTATCTCTGTGCTCGTACTATTTGAGTGTTTCGATGGTAACTGACAGCTGTCCTTGTTTGTGATTCATGTCACAAGCGGTCTCTTATTAGCAGACACTGGTGATCTATGTTTGGTGGTCTCGGGCGACCCCGCCCGAGGCCGTTCGATGGTACCCGGGAGCCGTCAGGCAGAGACACCTGACGGCACGAGAAGGGGCTTGCTCGGTCTGGTCGCTGGCGCTCCTGTGTTTTTGGCAGACGGCGTTATTTAGAGTTCTTTTGGAAGCTGTTGTGAGCTTTGTCCAGCCACTTTTGGCGGCCAGTGAGGTCGTGTTGTTTTGGCCTGTTTTATTACTACAGGTCAGCATATTTTACTTATTTTGAAGATTTTTCTTGACAGATTGCGGTTTTTTGGGTAGATTAGGCTTGTCTAGGGAAATAGTTGTGTTGTCAAGCGCTTCTGTTTTGGACCCGTCGCACCTTAGGTAACGTAAGAACTACTTAGCGTTACGGACCTTACAAGCTTCACTTTTCGGTTTTGACAGAGATTTTGAGACCTGATTAAATAAGTATGTTTAGCTGGTTTTTGATCTCGCAAGTTTTATCCTCTCCAGATTCTTATTCATCGACTGGTCGTTTGGTCTTTATGGCTTTTCGATATTTTGGTGAGAGGAGTTTGGCGGGTCCCGATGCCCGACCCTATTGGGGGTGAAGATCGGACTTTTTAAGGTAATTGTTTTGAGTTAATTGAGACTTTTACCTCAAACTAAACTGACTATTTTTATAAAGGAGCATTCTAATGATGCAAAAAAGAAGTTTATATTCTTTGCTGCTGACCTCCTTTATGCTGGTATTTGCGTTCTCCTTGTCTTATGCGCAGGAAGTAACGTTTGAGACCAAAACGGTTTTACGGTGTCAGGATAATGTTATCAATGTCACCGTTGATCCGGGTGCGGATCCGATCAGTGCCTTTGAGATTGTTTACAATATCACGGGTGATGTTACCGCTAGTGGCGTAACTCTGTCGGTTCCCGATTTTTGGCATCCTGTTACTGACCTTTCCAATCCTGGAGTCGTGCGCATTGCCGGTATGATGATAAACCCGGGTGGTGTTTGCATTGACGTACCGACGGTGGTGGCTACTATTAGCCTTACAACCGCCGATGTTTGTGACGGTGCGATAATTGTTGACAAGACCTCACTGATCATTCCTAAGTGTGGTGGTACTTGCTCTGTCAATGCTCAGACCCAGTTCGTCACCGACTGCGCTACCAGCACGCTGGTTATCCCTGTCGTCAACGCCGGGACTGTCACAATTCAGAATGCCACTCCGACCATTGTCCCTATTGCTGATGCCCTGGTTCATTGGGGTACACCCATTCTGGTTGATGTTTTCGGCAATGATGCTGATCTGTCTTCAATTCCTGGTGGTTGCGAGACTCTGACGTACTCGCTTGTCAATCCACCGGCGGGGATGACCATCACTACGCTGACGGATACGACAGCCAGAATCAACTGGACGCCCAGCGCTGCCCAAATGGTGGCGGCCTGTGAGTACGAGATTGAGGTTCGGGTTGATGATGCCTGCCCATACCGGGACAGTGCTTCGACCAGTTTCACGATTTACTTGTGGAACGACGAGCCGGAGATCATCTGCTCGGATGACGTCGAGATCTACTGGGGTTACACGGCCTCAGGTTCGGCTTCGGCCGTTGATACCATAACGGCGCCGGACCCTGGTCCTGCCCCCCTGCTCTACTCAGTGGCCAGTTTCAATGGCCCCGGAGG
The DNA here is from genome assembly GCA_030605565.1 of bacterium. Classification (GTDB taxonomy): domain Bacteria; phylum Zixibacteria; class MSB-5A5; order GN15; family FEB-12; genus JAJRTA01. Next base: position 1,743 of record JAUWIB010000047.1, on the reverse strand, counting down.
CCCCAGCTCGATCGTCCTCGATCCGGCGACCGGTGTGTGGAGTTGGGACACCGAAGAGCAGGTACCCTATCTGGGTTGCTTTGATCTCTGTATTGCGGTGACTGATGGCGCGGCCATTGGTTGCGGCGACCCGACCAATCCGAACAACGCCGATACCTGCTGCACTGAGATTTGCGTTCTGCCGACGGCTGATATTGTGATTGAGAAGACTCACAACACCCCACAGGGTCAATATGAGTATGTCTCGATCGTGATCGACTGGGCCCCGACCTTTGAGATGGGCGGTTTTGACTTCCTGATCGCCTATGACCAATCGGCTATCGCCGCCATGAGCGTCACTCCGGGTCAGCTCCTTGAGGATTGCGGCTGGGAATACTTCGAATACCGCTTTGGTCCTTTCGGCAACTGCGGTAACGCCTGTCCTTCCGGCATGTTGCGGATTGTGGCTATTGCCGAATACAACAACGGCATGAACCACCCGACCTGCTTCGGTCCGCCCGATACCGATCCGTATGAACTGGCTGAGATCATGTTCCTGGTCACCAACGACCGGACTTTTGAGTGCCAGAAAGTGCCGATCTATTTCTTCTGGATCGATTGCGGCGACAACGCCATCTCCAACGTCCTGGGTGACCTGTTGTATCTCGACCGTCGTATCTACGACTTCGAGGGCAACCTGATCTGGGATGAAGAAGACGATGTTCTCTTCCCCGAGGATGCACGACTGTTGTGGCCGGGCCCGATGGGCGCTCCTGACTTCTGTCTGGATGCCGATTCGGGCAAGCCGATGCCTCGTCGCATCATCGACTTCTGGAATGGCGGTATTGACATCGTCTGCGCCGACTCGATTGACGCGCGTGGTGATATCAACATGAACAACGTGATCAACGAAGTGGCCGACGCCGTTCTGTTCACCAACTACTTCGTCTATGGAATCGGTGTCTTCACGATCAATGTCAACGGTCAGATTGCCGCTACCGACGTCAACGCCGATGGTATCACTCTGAGCGTGGCCGACCTGGTCCACCTGATTCGTGTCATCGTTGGCGACGCCCTTCCTTACTATAAGGTCGGCGCGCCGGTTAAGGTCAACTATGTCCATGCCGACAACGGTCTGATGAGGATTGACGGCGCCCAGATCGGAGCCGCTTTTGTGGTTGCCGAGGGCGACGTCACGCCGGAACTCAAGGCCGACGGTATGGAGATGCGTTACGCTTTCGACGGCATCAACACCCGTATTCTGGTTTACTCGTTTGAAGCCAACAGCTTCACCGGTGAGTTCCTGAATCTTGAGGGTAACGTGCTGTCGATCGAGATGGCTACCCGCGAGGGTAACCCGGTCAACGCCAAACTGATTCCGAGCACGTTCAGTCTGGCGCAGAACTATCCGAACCCGTTCAACCCGACTACTTCAATAGCCTTCAGTCTGCCGGTGGCTTCTGACTATGACCTGACTATCTACAACGTCAGTGGTCAGACCATCGCTACCTTCTCAGGTACTGAGCAGGCCGGCCATGTAGTTCTCGAATGGAATGCTGATGATCTGGCTAGTGGTGTGTATTTCTACCGCCTCGATGCCGGCAGCTTCTCGGATACCAAGAAGATGGTCCTGCTGAAGTAACGACGGCCACCGAAACACCTTCGGAGACCGCAAGGCCTCTGGTGTTTCCAAACCGATAGCTACTCAAGCTAAACCATAAAAAGCCCCCCGCCAACTGGCGAGGGGCTTTCTTGTGTGGGTGA
>JAUWIB010000091.1 GCA_030605565.1 bacterium | reverse complement strand
ATGCGGTTATCGGAATCGGAGTCGTTTCCGCAGGGCGATATATTTCCCTATGGGCGGACTGGACCTCTATCCAACCAGCGTAAGAGGCTCTTGACGTGAAGTGGAATCGCTGTCACTACCCACACGATTCCCTGAAGGGCCACATCAGATTGTGACCGATCTGGCGCCATAGCGTCTCCGCCTGGGCGCCTGCTTCTCCCCAGGTGCAACATCGTCGCCAGTGTAACAAACTAACCAGTCGTCCGATAGCTCCCTCGGTCACAACCGACCGCGCTTGCAAATGCCGTTTACCGGCCTCTGAAGCAACCCGATCAGTTACCCTTTTGAGAACATTCTCGTACAACGGACGATTAACATAACGTCCCGTACTTGAAGTGGGACTGCACTGTGGTTTGTGTGAACACTCCAGGCAAACCGAAGCCTTCGCCTGGTAGGTCATGGCCGTCCCATTCTTGTTCAGCTTGCGACGTTTTAACCGCACGCCGACAGGACACACCATGGTATCCGTCGATGCATCATAGCAAAACTTGTTACGATCAAACTGTTTCGAAACACCCGAGGGTCGACGGTGACGACCACGAAACGCGCTCAGGGTGACGTATGTGAGCGCTCAGTATCGTAGGGCAGGATCCCTGCGATCCTGCCATCGTCAGGTTCCAAGGAACCTGACCTACAAGGTTCTGTCAGGACCACAAGGGTTATGACGTACCGGCTCAGTCTGCGGAGGAGACGTACTACTGAGTTGGGGGAGCATTATTTTCTTGTCAATAACGTGGCTCGCGAGTACATTTGCGTCCGTTATGTCATAAGCGTGAAAGAACCAAGGAGTAAACACCGTGAGCCAATCTGCAACCGCCTGCTACGACCTGTTAATCCGCCCCGCCAAGCGCTGGATGGAAATCCCCATTCTGATAAGTTTCAATCTCATCCTGGTCGTCTCGGCCTACCTGTCGATCAATCTGCCGTTTTCTCCGGTGCCAATCACCGGCCAGACGCTGGGTGTGTTGTTGGTGGTCATGGCCCTTGGTCGCGTGCGCGGCACCGCCGTCGTGCTGGCCTACCTGCTGGAAGGTGTGGCCGGTTTACCGGTGTTCGCAGGCGGCAAGTGTGGCATGGTGGCGCTGATAGGACCAACCGGCGGATACCTTCTCGGTTTTCTCGTGGCCGCTTATGTAGTCGGGTATCTCTCAGATAAGGGCTGGTACGCCGGGTACATCAAAGCAATCGCAGCCATGAGCCTTGGCACCGCGATCATCTTTGCCACCGGGCTTTCGTGGTTGAGCGCGATGGTCCCGGCCGGTTCGGTATTGGCGATGGGACTATACCCCTTCGTGCCGGGCGCGTTGATCAAGATCGCTCTGGCGGCTGTGGTGCTGCCGACTGTTTGTCGCTTCGTCGGCAAGAGCGATCAGTGATCAGAAGGTGCTGTCAGGCGACTCGCCTGACGGCCAGTGAGTCGGAAGACGGACGGATAACTCATGTCTCCAAGTATGAGAAAGTGACAGTCTGATGAAGATAGCAATAGCCTGTGACCACGCCGGTCTGGAGTTCAAGGAGAAGGTTAAGGATGTCCTCAAAGCTCTTGGCCACGAAGTGGTTGACTGCGGCACCAATTCCAAGGATTCTGTCGACTACCCCGATTTTGGACTCGCCGCCGCGCGCGCCGTTGCCGCCGGTGCGGTCGACTACGGCATCACTGTTTGCTGGACCGGCAACGGGATGAACATGGCCTGCAACAAGGTCAAGGGCATCCGGGCCGGGATAGCGCTCAGCCCAGACATGGCCTTTCTGACACGTTCGCACAACGACGCCAACATGCTCAGCCTGGCGCAAAAGTATACTCCCGAGGACCAACTTGAGGAGATTATCAAGACTTTTCTGACCACACCGTTTGAAGGCGGCCGGCACATCCGGCGGGTGGCGAAGGTGATGGACGCGGAGGGGTGAATCGCTTTCTCGCGCTTCGCTCGGCACGTGATTGGACTTAACGTCATTGCGAGGTCGCCGCAGGCGACCGTGGCAATCTCATTCTCATATGTCATTCCCGCGCAGGCGGGAATCCATTCGTTCTTGTAGGTCGCCCCCCTCCGGTTTCGACCCCAGTAATAAGCTGATTGGCCACGGAATAGTTACTACGCAATGGGTCGCCACAAATCTCCCGGTTCCGCTGTGGCCGCCAATTTCGTCATATTATATAGTTTGTCCAGCATATTAGAAAGTAGTGCTGATTGGTTCTCCAGCGAGTTATTCTGCTGGCGTACCAGAGCGAGCTCGGTCTTCAGTTTTTCTTGTTGCTCCGCGTCGAAAGTTTCTATCCTACCACTGTATAACTCTGAAAGTGTGTTTTCAAGTTTGCCCAAGGTGTCAGAGAGTTCAGTATTCTCGTTCTTCAGCGTGTCTATCTGCTGGCTTGCCTGTCCGAGCTTTGACTTCAGCTCCTCATTATATTCTTCTAGTGGTGTGATTCATCCTGTTGGGGCATTATCCAGGGCGAGCCTCGCCCGGCCGACCTTGTCGATGATCTCTTCCGCGGTTTTTCTCCAGATGAACGGTTTCGGATCGCTGTTGTGTTGGTCAATGTAGCTCATGAC
>JAUWIB010000132.1 GCA_030605565.1 bacterium | reverse complement strand
ATCTTTTACAACGGCTGGCGTCGCCATTCAAGTATTGGCTCAGTCAGCCCTATTGACTTTGAACGAAACTATCAATACCATGAAGAACAGGTGTCGATAAATGCTTGTTAACCTGTCCACTTAACGGGGGGAAGCTCATTCCCCAAGAGGGGATTTAGGGGTGTGTTCTTGGCCGTCGAGCTTGAACACAAATAACCCGCGCGATCTGAAGATCACGCGGGCACAAGAAACACAGCCATGAAACCTCGGGGTCACGGCGCGCGAAGCGCGAAGTAGCGGCTTGCCACCTACGACGGACTGACCGCCAAAAAGGCCTGCGCACTCTCCTGGTACCTTTTCAGATCACCGGCGAAAAGAGTCAGGTTGATCGTGATCGGCTGCGGCGTGAGTTGAAGGCGATAGATATTCATCAAGGTCGTGCCCTGATACACTTTCTCGAAGCCGCCCTCGGATAACGATACAGTGAATATGGGCAGATGCCACAGTTCACAGGGAAGATCCGAGTTCATCGCTACCGCCAATGAACGATACTCGTCGATCATGGCCCACGTTTGCCGACCTTCATACTGACCTTCGGAATCCAGGTAGGAGTTGATATGCTGCCGGTTATCGATAAGAATGATCCTGTCTTCGGCGTGGCCGGCTTGAAAACTGAAGTTGTTCTCGACAGCAAATGCCACCTCAACCGGCTCCAACGCCTTGGTCGAGAGTTCATAGCGTATCTCGATTTGTTCGCTATCCTCGGAGAACTTGAACCGTTTCACGATCTTCACCGGAACTACCATCAATGGCCGCCACAAATGGCCGTGACGAGTCATGGTAACACAGGCGCCGGATTGGTCGATTTCGCAGGTGTATGGTTCCATGATGAAATCACCTTCTTCACCATACCGGTTACTGCTAAACTTCTCAAAATCGACATCCTCGGTCAACATGTGGTCGATGAAACAGCGCTTGAGATACCAATCCTCCATGAGGTGGTCTTTCAGCCCCTCCTCCTTGGCCCGGACCTGGTCGTGGATGGATGCTGTTCCTTCAGTCTCTGCGCCGGTCACAGCCTGGTCTAGCTTGAAGTGGTATCCCTCGCGACGACGGGTGAGAGTATCGGTGACACAGAAATGGTGCTTGTTCAGAGCCAGGTCCAGAAGGGTACCGCCGCATCGGGGGTTGAACACAGCGCTGAACAGATCGCTGCTTAGCACGACTTCGTCCGCGCCGTCGGCGTCATAATCGTACACCGAGCATCTCAACGCTGTGCGCCCCAGCAGCTTGTCCAGCCGGGTGTCGGCTTCGATCAAGCACTCATAGACGGCCTGCCGGATATGCGGCAGATAGAGACCACCGAAGACACCGTGCCAGTATGGACAGTTGCACTGCCCGGCCCACAAGCGGTCGCGGGCAGCATCGGCCTGTTCAATCCGATTCGGATGCTCCCGTTCAAACTCGGCCAGCTTTTGCGACACTGAAAGCATCTTCTTGTGCATCAGGTTGGATTCTTCATACTTGGTCAGGAATCCACGCCAGTGCCCGCCGCGAACAAATCGCCCATAACGCTCGAGCTGTCCCTTGTTTTCGAGCCACTCCTCGAAGCGCTCATATTCGATAAAGGCGGTAGGCGGCAAGGCCCACTGGAGCATCTCGGCATAAGAGGCCGACGGCAAATAGACTCGACCGACCGGCTTCGACCGGGCCGCCTCACCCAAACTGATTACCTCCAGCCAGTCCGAGTTCTTTTCGAAGGCGTCGAACAGCCGCCGCAGCCACTCTTTCTCATAGCAATGTTGATACGTTTTGGGCCAGGCGCCGAACTTCTCGCCGTCATCAGCATAGACGGCCAGCCCGGACGAGTTCCGTTCCGCCTGAAGTTTGAGTTCGGCGATAACTTCCTCGACCGTACCAAAAGGAATAAGGTAACGCAGCCGTTTCTGAATCGGCAGCAACGTGACTAGGTGTCCTTCGTTTTCGGTCACAAACGGTCCGGTGAGTTGATTCGGCTCCAGCCCGGCGTACAGGAAATGGGTATCGTCGATGGGTAGATAGCTAACCGACGCCTCGGCCAGAAGCTTCGGCAGGTGCGGTTCCCAAATCCGCTCGGTCAGCCACAATCCGGCAGGGGTCACCTCGAAATGATCGTTGAGATACTGCGTCAGCCCTCTGATCTGCCCGACTGCGTCCCGCTCCGGGATAGCGGTCAGGATCGGCTCGTAGAATCCGCCGGTCATCAGTTCGACCTGGCCGCTATCTACCATCTTGCCGACCAGTTGGAAATAGTTGGCGTGCGCCCGTTCCTGCCAGCGCCACAGTATCCCCGACTGGTGCAGAGAGAAGTGGATGTTTGGATAATCAGCCATCAAGTTCAAGAACGGCAGGTACGCCTTATGGTGGGCATCTTCGAAGACAGCTTCAAAATTGCCCACCGGCTGATGGTTATGCAGGCCGAAGGCCAGTTTGAATTTTGCCATGGATCAAAAGATCTCCAGGGTGAAGTTGATATACTTGCGGGGATTGGCCCGGATGTCGTTGACCAGGTCATCGATGTTGTCTGCGGTGCGACGCAAGTCGTCGTAGAGCCGGCGATCCTCCAGGAGCAGTTGTATGGTACCGTCGGGGTTGTTCAGGTTGTCGGCAAATTCTCTGGCCGAAACCGAGAGAGTGTCCAACCGCCCGACAATTCTCTCCAGACCGACCGAGACCCTGTCGACACGATAGACAGCCGAATCGATCCGACTACGGTTGGCCTTCAACAGGCCATTGAGTTCACGAGAGGCATCCAGAAAGTTCTCAGCCGCCTGGTCCAGCCTGGCTTCATTGCGCGCCACATAATCGGCCAGTGAAGCCGAGACCTGCTGGAGGTTGTCGACGGTGTTGCTGAATTTGTTTAACGACGAATCAGACCCTACCGTCTGCTTGAACGACACCACCAGGTTACGCAGTTCGGTAATCATTTCCCCCATCAGCCCCATAACTTCCGGCAGCCCGGTGTCGTATAGCCCCGTGACCGGCTGGCTGGTGTCGAGAGTCAAACTGTCCTTACCCGGCGCGATAGCAATAAACCGTTCCCCCATGAGCCCCAGGTTCTTGATAACAATCCGCACGTCTCGTTTCAGCACAACATCCTGAAACAGCAACAGTTCCACTTCCACACCATGGTCGGTGAGGTGCAGGTTATTCACCTTGCCCTTGGGTACGCCGGAAACCGTGACCCGATCACCCACGGCCAGGGTGCCGACATCATCGAACAGCACCACCACTCGCTGGGCGTTACGTTCCAGTTTGTATCCCTGCAACCAGTATAGGGAGACGACCAGGATAACTATCCCGATGAGGACAATGACGCCGACGCGGAATTCTATATTCTTAGTTGCCATGTTATCGTTTCCTTTATCGGTAACCTGCCATTACAACTTAACTTAACGGTGCGACATCGCGTCAAAGCGAGCCGGCGATGGCAAGGTAGTTCTGATAGCGAAATCCGGCGATGTCACCACGCTGAACGGCATCTTTGACGGCGCAGTCGGGCTCGTGAGTGTGGCTGCACGGCTGAAAGCGACATTGTTCTGAATAGGACTCAAACTCCGGAAAGTAGTACGGCAACTGGTCTTTATCCACATCCCAAAGTCCCAATACTTTCAGACCAGGGGAATCGACGACGAAACCGCCGGAAGGAAGCTCAAATAGTTCGATGGTGGTGGTGGCATGCTTTCCCCGGTCGCTGAAAGCTGACACTTCCTTGGTTTTCAAATTCAGTCCAGGTATCATCCGATTCAGCAAAGTCGACTTGCCGACCCCTGAGTGTCCCGCAAACAGCGTGCGATGACCGGCCAGCCCACGCATCAAATCCGCCATGCCCCTGCCGTCTTCGGCCGAGACTGCAAACACCGGAATACCGATGGTGCGATAGGCCGCGCTCACTTCGCTGACTTCATCGGACCAGCCTAAATCGATCTTGTTGAGCACTATCACCGGTTCCAGCGATCCCACCCTGGCCGCCACCAAAAACCGATCGATCAGTCCTGTTTTGAGTTCGGGTGATCTGGTGGACACTACCACGGCCAACAGTTCCAGGTTGGCCGCGATTACCTGCAACCGACCGTCCATTCCCTTGGCCGGACGACCAAACGTTGTTCGGCGCTCGAGGACTTTCTCGATGATACCGGACTGTTCGTGGCTGTGGCTGAACATGACATCATCACCCACCGCCACCGGTGTTGTCTGCTTGACCTCGTCCTTGACCTTCTGACGCACCTCACAGGTGATACGACTCGAATCCTCGGCCCGTACCTCAAAAAACCTGCCGCGCGTGGCAATCACGATACCTGACTCCAACTTATCCATATTCGTATCCAATCTACCGGGCGTATCGGACGACGGCAAGAAGAAAGTATGGATAGCGATCGACTCCTCGCTGCTGAAAGTGAGCGGCAGATGTCCAGCGGCTGTTGCTATCGGAGTAACTTTTGCCTATCTTCCCCGTTCATTGTTGGTAACGGTTTTGATTATGAAAACTGACTTATAAGGAGACTCAAAGTGTCAGCCAAGAAAGCATACGAAGAACTGAAGCAATGTTGCCGGGAGATTTCATTGTTGGCCTCCTGCGCCGGCGTACTCGGATGGGACGAACGCACCTACATGCCGCGCGGCGGGGCCAACCTGCGCGCCGACCAATTGAGTCTGTTGTCCGGCATGATTCATGAGAAGTTCACTGATCCAAGGGTGGGTGAGTTGTTGAGCACGCTGGAGGCATCGGACCTGGTCAAGGACGAGGATTCCCCCGAAGCAGCCAACATCCGCGAGACGCGCCACCAATTTGACAAAGCCACCAAACTGCCCAAGGACCTGGTTGAAGAAATCACCAAGACCACTACCCTGGCTCAGGGTGAGTGGGTGACGGCGCGCAAGAACAACGACTTCAAGCATTTTCAGCCCTGGCTGGACAAAGTGTTGACCTTGCAGATCAGGAAGGCCGACGCCTACGGCTATGTGGGTGAACCGTACAACGCGCTGTTGGACAACTATGAGGTTGGAGCCACTGTCGATGAGATCGTAGACGTCTTTGAGAAATTGCGTAAGGAGTTGGTGGTGCTTTTGAAGAAGATCAAGGATGCTCCGAAGCGTCCCGATGTCTCGATTGTCGAGCGCGACTATGACGTCAACCTGCAGAAGGTGTTCGGCGAGTCGGTAGCCCAGGCGATGGGGTACAGTTTTGAAACAGGTCGCCTCGATACTACCACCCACCCATTTTGCACCGGTCTTGGCCCCGGCGATACCCGGATCACTACCCGCTACAACCCGAAACGGCTCAACGACGCCCTGTTCGGGATCATGCACGAAGCCGGTCACGGTCTCTACGAGATGGGACTTAACAAAGAGGAAGATTTCGGGATGCCGACTGCCGAGTCAGCCTCCCTGGGTATCCATGAATCCCAGTCGCGCATGTGGGAGAACCAGGTGGGCCGGTCCAAGGCTTTCTGGAAGTACTTCTTCCCGCAGGCGCAGCGCATTTTTAAGGAGAGTCTCAGCGGCGTTTCGCTGGATGATTTCTATGCGGCTATCAACAATGTTACGCCGTCATATATCCGCGTCGAAGCCGACGAGGCAACCTATAACCTCCACATTCTGCTCAGGTTTGAACTGGAGCGGGCCATGCTCAAAGGTGATCTCAAACCAGCCGATGTCCCCGGCGAGTGGAACCGTCGTTTCAAGGATTACTTCGGTCTTGAAGTGAAAAGCGATGCCGACGGTTGTCTGCAGGATGTTCACTGGTCGGCGGGGTACATGGGTTATTTCCCCACCTACGCTCTGGGGAACCTCTACTCAGCACAGTTCTTCGCTCGGGCGCAAAAGGACATGCCGGACTTGATGTCGCAGTTCGAACAGGGCACTCTGAGCAATCTCAGGCAGTGGCTCAAGGAGAATATCCATCAGCACGGCACCCGCTATCGCGCCGCCAAGTTGGTGCAGAAAGTCACCGGCCAACCGCTGTCGCACCAGCCGCTGATCGACTACATGACGGCCAAATTCCAGGAGATCTACGGGTTTTAGTGAGCCTGACAGGTGATACAGGAAATAGTGTCATACCCACGAAGTTAGGGCATCCTTCTTCTCTGTCATCGTCATACTGGCGAAAGCCAGTATCCGCGCACAAGGTACGCCACCCTGCGACTCCGCTCAGGACGTCTGCCGCCCATAACACCAGAATGGGTTGACGAGCGTGTCCACACACCGCGTGTGGCTACCGCACATCGCACGTAAAGTGCGATGCATCTCTGTTCACCTGTTCAATTCTTGTTGCATGGTTACAGTGCGCGTCGCATGGATTCATGCATCGTACGACATAAACATGCGACGGATGCAACTTTTTTCCTTGACATGTATTCAAAAACAAACTTTTGTGTACATGAAATCCAAAATTGGAGGAGTTTCTATGCGCAAAGCTAAGAAAGCAACCAAGAAAAAGGCTGCACCGAAGAGGAAAGTAGCCAAGAGGAAAGCCGCTCCGAAGAAGAAGGCGGTCAAAAAGATCCGCTGCGCAGCCAAGACCAAGGCTGGCAAGAGATGCAAGCGGTTCACGAATGGGAAGGCGAAGTTCTGTTCTTTGCACAAGAAGAGATAGGTCGCTGAGCGATGTGATGCGCGACTCCGAACGGAGTCGCGTTTTTTTTGCATAAGAATCCGGTTGTCAACTTGAACGAGCGCCGCAGGAATCTGTTCGCATCTGCTTAGAAGTCGGCGCCCATCGAAAAATAGTAATCCGGCTTTTCGGACACGCTGTAGAAATCGGTGGACCACGCCATGTCATAGCGCAGTAGTATGAATCCCAGATTGGCGCGCATACCGAAGCCAAAGCCGGTCTTGATATCAAGCAGTCGGTTACCTCCCTCTGAGGCGCCGCCCCTGAAGTTGTTACCTTCCCAGGCCGCTCCCATATCGAGAAAGATGGCGCCACCGACCCGACTGATAACAAGCGCCAGAGGGAAGCGCATCGCGAAGTAGTCGATCATGGGATATCGGAACTCGAGGTTGATCAGTCCATATCGATCGCCGGACAGGCTGTAGTAGTCTATGCCTCTCAACGGCGTCACGACATCCGCGAAATAGAGGTTCTCCACTTCGTAGACCTTGGCGTCAAGAGTAGTGTTGCCTATCCAGTTAGTGGTCCCGCCCAGGAAGTATGTCTTGGGGGTGCGTCCAAACGATGCGCCACCGGTGACACGAAAAGCCAGCGAGTAGAGGTTACCGAAGTGCAAGTACTTGCGATAGTCGAATTCAGCCGAATGGAACTGCACAGTGTCCGAACCGATCAGATTGACACCGCCGCCCAGGGTCAGTTTGGCTCGCCGACCGTTCAAGGGACCAGTCAATCCCCAGATAATGTTGTCGGTAACATACGAAACCGAGGCCGTGGATACCTTGGCGCCGCGGTTTGATCGGAGATCATCAATGTCGTAGTACTCTCGGTCGATGAAGAATTGCGATGTTGTCAATTCCAGCCGGCTGAACGTCGAGAATGGACGGCTCGCAAACAATTGAAAACCATAGAATCGATCTGAAAACAAGTGGTCATCGGCATCGAGATAGAAGTTCTTGCTGTGGAAAAGTCCAAAACCATAGTTGATGCGATGTTGGCTGTTCACATAGTAACCGAGGATATTCGACTGGTCAATTGTGTTCATAAGGTCGGCGGCGATGAGGATTTGATGATTCCCCAGATAATCGGAAAAGAGAAAAACCGTCTGTCCCCGCAGACCGAAGAAAGTGTCGTAACCGAAACCGCCACCGACATAGTCGGGCGTGAACTTCACCTTGTAAGGCCGCACGTCGTAGTCACCGGTCGGCGACGGCGGCGCTATGGAATCAAATGAAGCCGGCTCCCCCATAGCTGTGATAGTCCGGGAATCCGTGCTGTCGCCGATAACATCGCGCATGTAGGGATCCAGTGGGGCGTCGGTTCCGTGGCTGACATGGACATATTCTTCATCGTAGATACCGGATTCAGTGATCACATCATCGTCGGCAGACTCCGAGGTGTCAGCTACGGCGGTCGCTCCCGTATCAGCCATGGAATCCAACGGCTGGGCGGCCACCGACTCCAGGCTGTTAGTTTCCGCGGCCACGCCCGCGTCAACTGTTGAATCCGACGGCGGCTCAGACGTTTGAGGGTCTATCATTACATCCGGCTCAGCATCGCTGGAACTCAAGTCAGCCAGCAGCGCATCGCTGACCGTGCTCGTATCCACACTGCTATCTGTGACCTCACTCTTGCTCGGCCGGCCAAGAGCGACCAGACCGTCTTCTCCACGCGCAAAGGCCGTAGCATGCAGGACACCACCGTCGCCGACCGGGACCAGTTCGTCCATCACAAAGATGTCATAGGCGCCCTTGTTGAAAGCCTGGAAGGCCAGCTTCTTCCCGTCCGGCGACCAGGATAGATACAAAATCCCGGACAGGATATCGGTCACGGCATAAACCCGATCTGAGTCAGTGTAAGCGATATAGATGTTGTCGATGCCGTTGCGTCCGGAGATAAACGCAATTTTGCTGCCGTCGGGAGAAACATCCGGTGTAGTATTGGGACCGGGGCCAACGTCCACGGGAGTAATCTCAAGACTACTAAGATCAATCCGGGCCAGATTGTACGACCCGTATACGAAGTCACCCGGCATAAACGCTCCCTGACGGACGTAAGGATGGTCCTTACCGTCGTATACAGGACTCTGCGGATGGGGTCGATCGGAGGAAAACAGAATGGCGTCGGATTCCGGATACCAGGTCGGCTCGGCATCATCGTAGCGATCATTCATCAAGCGCTCAAGGCGGTCGGAGTCCGGGTAGTAAACGAAAAGATCGCGTTCGTTTCCCCGAAGGGCGGAAAAGGCGACCTTGTCACCATCGGGTGACCAGGCCGGGGACATGAGGTTAGAGAAATCGAAGCGTTTCTTCTTGTAGACTCGCTTGCGGAGGAGGTCGTAGAAGAACAATGACTCTTTTCCATTGGACTTGGCCACAAAGACCAGCTTGGTTCCATCCGGCGAAAAAGAGGCTCCCGAGACATACGAATGCAGCGATTCCAGATCGCCGGATCGAGAGCTTTTCACCAATCGGTCGAGAATCTTGCCGTCGTCGGCCGAGATCAGGACAAGTTCAGTAAAATCCGAGCCATCAGTGAAGATAGCTATCTTATCCCCCTCGGGCGAGAAGACCGGTCTTTCGTTGAAGTAGGATCCGTCCTTGCGAGCTTTGGTCAGCTTGGCGCCGATCTCCTCGGCCTCCTTGCGGAGAGCAATCTCCGGCCAATAGCGACGCTTCATTTCGCGGGAGAACTCCTCCCATAATTTTTCCTGGTCGATGCCGATAGATTTCTTGAGCGCCTTGTTGATGGAGAGGTGAATTTTCCCCTTGCGAAAGATGTCGGCAACTTTTGCTTCACCGTATTTGTCGGCGATGTATTTTATCAGCGCCTGGCCTTCACGGTACGCGTTGTAGCCGGTCAGATACTCCAGTGGTACCAGATAGCCGTTGATGGTGGCGTCCCGCACCCACATATCCGATTGCGCATCCCATCCGTGGCGTGAGGAGTACTCGGCAAACCCTTCGGCCAGCCACAGCGGCATCCTGAACAGCCGGTGCCGCGACACCAGAGCCGAGAAGGCGTTCCCATAGAGCATGTCGAAAGTCATGGCGTGGGTTAGCTCATGGTGCAGCACGTGACGAAAATCTTCGTATGAACCGTTGAACGGTGTCACCACCCGGTTCTTGAAGACCTCGGTGAAACCGCCGGTTCCCTCGGCGATGAGGCAGGGCAGGATGTTTGTCTGCTGGAAATCATTGTGGGACTTATAAAGGAAAACCGGCACCCGGCGCTGAATCTTGTAGCAGAGTTCACGACTAATCTCTACATACGACGATTCCAGAACGGTGGCGGCAAACTTGGCCGTCGGATAGGCGTCTTCGTAAAAGTGGATATCGAAGTGACGTGTCTGGATGTAGTTCCAGTCAAAGTCCTTGTACCTGACCTTGTTCTTGCCGAAATAAGTTTCCTGGGCGTTCACGCCGATACCAGTCAGGACAAGGATCAGTATCGCTGTTGCTTTCAGTTTATTCATATTGGAACCCGTGGCTAGTTGGCCTGATGCTTTCATTTTACACTATTATAACGAACAACAGGGTCTCCCGGTTCAAAAGTCTGTGGGCGCAACGAACAACTCCAGGTTGGGCCTACAGTTCAAATCAGGTGCTTATCCTTATAATATCGGCACCCAGGGCGGAGAGCTTTTCCTCGATAGCCCAATAACCACGATCGATATGATAAACTCGCAGGACTTCCGATTTTCCGCGAGCAGCCAAAGCCGCCAGCACAATCCCGGCACCGGCGCGAATATCCGAGGCCATTACCTCCGCACCGGTCAGTTGATCAACGCCGTATATAATGGCTTCATCGCCGGTTACTGTTATGTTGGCGCCCAGGCGGCGCATCTCCATAGTGTGAGTAAACCGATCCCGAAACACGGTTTCTTTGACATGTGAGGTTCCGTCGGCCAGACAAGTTGCGGCCATAAGGCAAGCCTGCAGGTCAGTGGGAAAACCGGGGTAAGGAAAAGTAGTCACGGCCACAGGTTTGAGTTTCCTGGCGCCGGTCACGGTTAGACCGTTGCGGCTTGTCTCGATCTTGCATCCCATCTCCATGAGTTTGTGGCTTACCATAGTCAGATGTTGAGGATCGAACCCGATCAGTTTGACCTTTCCAGCGGTGATAGCGGCGGCGATCATGTAGGTTCCGGCCACCAGACGATCACCGGAGACCTTGTAATCGACCGCCTTGAGACCGCGGACAGGATGTACAACCACCGTGGGCGTACCGGCGCCGTAGATTTTGGCTCCCGCCTTGTTGAGGAACCGGGCAACATCGACAATTTCCGGATCACAGGCGGCGTTGGCGATAGTGGTTTTGCCTTTAGCAAAGAGGGCGGCAAAGATAACGTTCTCGGTGCCGGTGTGAGATGGTCGATCGAAATAGACCGAGCCACCGGCCAGCGGTTGACCCTTAGCTATAATGTAGCCACCCTTTTCCGTCACCCGAGCACCCATGTTCTTGAACGCCTTGATATGAAAATCGACCGGGCGCGCCCCCAATACGCAGCCGCCCGGCAGCGACACTCGTGCTTCACCCAACCGGGCCAGCAGCGGTCCTAATACCAGAAACGATGCGCGCATTTGACGCATCAGTTCGTATGGTGCTGTGTTCTGGTTGAGTTTTTCGGCGTTGACCGTCATGACGTGCGATTTGGCGCTGTAACTGATACGGGCGCCGAGGTATTCCATTACCTTGGTGACGGTGCCGATATCCCTTAGGGGCGGGACGTTGCGGATGACAGTTTCACCCCTGGCGATAAGAAGAGAACCGACGATGATCGGCAGGGCGGCGTTTTTCGAACCTTCAACTTTCAGTTCGCCCTTGAGGCGTCTGGCTCCGTTGATTACAAACTTGTCCATGCGTCTGCTTTCTTAGTGGCGGACCTTGCGCCGGCGAATGTGCGCCGACAATGTTTACTCAACTCCACCTCCAATTAGCTGACTCGCACGGCCAAAGCAAAGCATAAAACGGCAGGCCAGCCTGCTTTCAGATCGGTTTCAGACTGGGGTTACGAGAGCCCACGGGAGTGGATCAGGAAGGCGATAGAAGAGGCGGGCTCGTAATAGCACAGAGAGATATTCCTAACCTCTTGACAAAGCAACATGCTTACGATAGTTTCTCAAGTAGTTACTGCCTGTTACTACTCAGGCATAACCAGTTGCTCGGACTGTGCTTCACGTAGCAGTTCAGCGGGAAGTAAGTGAAATGGAGGCTGCACAAGAGGTCGATGCAACAGAAATGTAAGCGGTGGAGGCTCGTATGGCACAGTGTGTTCTATGTAACAAGAAAGGTTTCTTCCTCACAACCGACAGCAACGGACTTTGTAGGAACTGCAAGGCGTATGTCGTTATGGAGGTTCAGCAACACGCTAGTGGTGTGATTCATCCTGTTGGGGCATTATCCAGGGCGAGCCTCGCCCGGCCGACCTTGTCGATGATCTCTTCCGCGGTTTTTCTCCAGATGAACGGTTTCGGATCGCTGTTGTGTTGGTCAATGTAGCTCATGACG